>NZ_JAAGPS010000004.1:0-238 GCF_017105025.1 Paraburkholderia sp. Ac-20336
TAAAAAAAAAAAAACTAAGGAGCAATGATGAGAATAAATGATATCATCCTAACGGCACGTCATACTCAGCTACACCTACTACTGGCCTGAAACTGCTATTTGAGCCTCAATTCAGTGGTATTCACGACATGCGCCCGACGGATAGTCACATGTGTCATCCAGCATGAACTCTCATGCCTCCTAGCTCTCTGACTTGTGACAACGTGTTACTTGCACATCGTGTTACAGTTTACCAGTA
>NZ_JAAGPS010000043.1:0-51069 GCF_017105025.1 Paraburkholderia sp. Ac-20336
GTAATGCAGATCGCGATAACGGCGATATCACGGTCGGACAGGCCGTTTCCACGCTCGCCGAGGCAAGCCGGAAGCCCAAACCGGTTCACAGCGCGAAGCTCTGCCAGCGCCTGAGCGCCCATCGCACCGCGGCCCTCCATGCGGAACTGATCGCACAGCCATCTGTTGCCCTCGCCGCGCTGCTGTACCGGCTCGTACCGGTGGCTTTCCCCGAGCGATACGGGCACGCCAGCGAAGACTATCTGGAACTCAACGCCACCAGCAACCACGATGCACTGCTCAAGGCCGCTGACGACCTGTCCGCGAGCACGGCGTGGAGCATCATCGACACGCAGCGCCAGCAGTGGCTCGCGGCCCTGCCCGCGCGACTGGCCGACCTGCTGCCATGGCTGACCGACCAGGCCCCCGGTACGACGCTGCCCGACCTGCTCGCCTTCTGCACTGGCACCCTGCTCGACGGTGTGACCGGCACGGAAGGCCCGCACGCCATCAATGCCCTGAGCAATGCGCTGCAACTCGACATGACGCGTTACTGGACGCCGACGCGCGCCTCGTATTTTGATCACGTCAGCAAGGCACGTATCGTGGAAATTGCCATGCAGGCCGTTTCCCCAAAGATTGCCCTTGATCTCAGCAGGATGAAAAAGGGCGATGCCGCCGCCTCGGCGGAACTGCGACTCGCAAAATCAGCATGGCTCCCGGAAGTGCTCACCGATCGGGAGTTGCCGGTCATACGCGCCTACAGTGTTGTGAGTGGCCCGGACGAGGACGACGAAGGCGAAGTGGAAAACCCGCCCGCAGCCAGCACAAAAGAAAACAGCGCTCAGGAAACTGACGCTGCAAGCGAGCCTGCAACAGCGAACAGAAGCCGCCCGGCGTGGCCCTTTCCGACCGCCGCCAGCGTGGAGAATGTCGAAACCGTACAGCACACGGCATAACGCCCCGCTCCCTGCCCGCGTTCGCGCGGGTAGGGAGTACCGTTCATCGGGCATGTTCGCCTACCCAGAATGCAGCAGCGATCAGCATCACGCACAGACTGGCCGCCACCACCAGCAGGCGGACCAGCGTGCGAGTCAGGCGCCGCTCGGTCACTTCAAAGCCCGCCTGCGCACGTTTCGCAGCCTCCGCTACCGCCTGCTCAAACAGGCCCACCGCGTCGTCCATGCGCCTGCGCTGCTCCCGCGCTGCCACCGCCGCCGTACCGACAAGCCGGTTCCCGGCAATTCCCGCGACCCGATTTGCCATCCGGTCCGCAAGCGCGACGAGCGACGCTTCGTTGAGTGTCGCCAGCGCGGCCTGATACCTCGCCTCGTGTTCCCGGATCATGTCCTCAGCCAACTGGATCGTCGCCTTGCAGCGCGCCAGCGCGTCACGGTGCCGGTGCATCAGGGCATCGGTCGCCTCCCCGGCCTCCCGGCGTACGGCCCCGAAACTGTCGCCCCCGGCTTTGCGGATACAGTCCGGCATCGCTTCGTAAAGTCGTGTGTAGTATTCGAGTGCCGCGAGTACTGACCATAACGCATCGTTGTCCCGCAGCTTCAGCGCACCAGAAATCCGCCGCAGACGCAGGAGACTGGCATCGTCAGGCAATTCACCCGTGACATCGAGAAACAGACGGGCGAGCGCATCCGGCGGCTTCGCCCACCTGTTACGCATTCGCCGTCACCTTCTCGAACATGGCATCACATAATGCCCGCCAGCGCAGCAGTTCCGCCCGCTCGCCAATATGCATCGTTTCCGCCGCTTCACTGATCGACAGACGCTGACTGCGAAGCTCGTCGGCGACACGATCCGCCAGATCGGGAAAATCCAGCGAATGGCCCCGCGCTTCGATGGCTTTACGGAGCTGGGATACCTGATAGAGCGAGAACTGCTCCGGTGCACCAAAATATCCATTGCGCACAACGTGCGTGATCGCGTCAGGAAATGTCCGCCTGAAGGCATTCAGCAGTTCGAGACTGTCGCGCTGCCGGTTGATCACCCACAACACAACCAGTTCGCGCTGCAACTCACGTAACGTTCCAGCCAGCGTCGCGCCGAACTGCGCGACTCCCGTCTGACTGCGCGCGGCCGTATTGACCACGATGACTGCGTCGCGATTCTCGTCGCAGAAATTGACCAGGCCAATCCATCCGTTTGCATCGTCCAGGCTATAGGCAATACAACGCATCCTGTCCTGGACCGCTTTCATCACATCCGGATTGGACGTATCGGTTTCGACGAGCGCGGCGTGGATTTCACGCCGTTGCAGATAGTCGGCCAGGGCAAGCGCGACAAAGCTCTTTCCTACACCGCCCTTGCTGCCGCCAACCAGATAGATAGGGTAAGTCGTCGTGTCCATCTGAATCCTCTATAGGTTCTCGGTGTCGGGCTCAATCTCGAATGAGAACGCATCCCGCATCACCATGGTTCCCGGCCTGTGGCCGGCCCTTTCCCCATCCTGCTTCGGATTCGCGCGGGTGTTGTCTGCGCGTGGCGCGTCGTCCTGACTGATTTTTACTGAGCGACGTAATGGCCCGGCATTGCTGTGCCTGACGTTGCTGGCTGCCTGCCGTGGCGGTCGGTTCCTTTTAGGGGGATATAACGCGTACCTGACTGAACCTACGCTGAACTCGACGCCCTTTCCCTTCGCATGTTCAACGATGTCTTCCAGCGTATAACCCTTCTTTCTGACGGCACCGATCAACGCCCGCATCTCTTTCATTGCATCGGTAATCGGAATGCGCTGCTCGGCCTCCGGCTTGACTGGAAGTGACTCGAGAGAATGGATCAGTTCATCCCACTGTGCCCGCGTATAGCTCTTCGCAACCGGCATGACTCACTCCAGATCACTCCCGCCATGTCATCCTGCTCACGTGGAAACGACCCGTCAATACCCCATTCCTGAGCGAAGCAGCTTCATCGGAACAGTACGGAATCCGGCAGATCGAGCCGGAATAGAAGAAATATTTTTGGGCTATCGTGCATGAGCAACGATCCGGAATGGATGCTCTGCAGAGAGGCAACGAACCGAAGCAGACAGTCACTGCGGCCACACCGACACGGGTCGTATCAGAAATCGCACATCCAGGCCAACCGGATGTGCGTGATGCCCTCACGGAATATCTTTCGCATCCAGCAGACTAACAAGTGGTCGTCCGCACCTCGCTAGAGCGACGGCACCGACTCCAGAAAAATAAAGGTCCGATGGAATAGCTCCCATCTCACGGACTCAGGACATGAAATTGACGAACGGAATCGGCCAGCCTCGCAGACTCGCGACAGTCAGCCGTCCGCCACGACTGAGCTATCGCACAGAATCGTTCCGTACCGCGTGCAGACTCGATCCATTTATCTCGCAGACTATGTGGCATCGCTCGCAAACACCTGGACCCTACGGCGCAGACCTATTCGGCTGACCTCACCGAAAGCGTTTACACAAGGACATCAGAAAAGATATAAAAACAAGGGATCGCAGGATAGGCTACCGCCGGTTTTAGGCGCCGTGAAAGATGCAGTGTCGCGGGAAGACGTCAGATCAGTCAGAGCGCCAAGACACCCGCCCGATTCCCCAATCAGCAGCATGTAGGGCCCATAGCGTAGTTGTGCCTCTAGCGGAGTGTCCCAATCGTCCTCAGTTCGCTAGCGGATGTCCAGCGAACGCTACAGCCTGCCTGAACAGCATTTCACGGGGGAGCTGCGAACGCCAATGCAAAGCGGCGAGTAGCGGAATGTATGGAGCGCGCAGCCGATACCAGGAGGAATTTTCGATCCCATCGACACCGGCAAGTCCCTCGGACATGGTTCTCAAAAACGCATCGGGTTCCTCAGGAAAATCCATCAATGCCTCTCCAATCCCGTGCTCATGTAGCATCTGTCCGCATCCGACGGCGTCATCGAATCCCTGCTCTGAACTCCATATATTCGGTGTCGTTCCACCAAGACGCGGTACTACCTTCGAGCGGAGGAACGCATACGCCTCTTTCATTCCCAGCGCTGCTGTCCAAGCGAACAGGATGGGTAGCAGAATCGACGTGCTGCAAAACTCCTCTACTATTTCGTGATCGCCGCTGCGGACCTCCAGAGCGTCCTCGAATGAGGCGGATGACATCGGCATAAACCGGCGTGCAACCGTTGCGTCAAACAGCCGTTGGCACATTTTGATCACCCATGCCTGCGCGATATCGCACTCACCAACGGCAACGAGAAGCAACAGTGCCGCGTGCACATTCACAGACTGGTAATCAAATGCCGGCAATGCGCTGCAGGAATGACTTTGCAAGAGTGCTTTGACCCGGTCAGCGTATCGCAGTGCCGCGAGTTCCAAATTCACGTCGCCAATCACTTTTGCCTTAAACGCAAAGAAACATCCCTGCTGAGCCAGCTTGCCCAGTTCATCAAAGACAGCTCGGGAGACAAGCAGATTCTCCGGTAGGGCATTCGCAAACGCGTCCTGAACGACGTAGTATGCGTCCATTCGCTGGTGATAATTTTCGGCAACGTCGGCAAGCCAGACAAGCAACGCGGTGAACTCGATAGCCACCTTCGCATTGCCCGACTCCAGTTCCCTGTACAGTCTGGACCATGTAGCCAGAATCGCGTATTGGCTTAGCGTATACACCACAGTCAAGTTATCCTCATGAACAGACCAGACAAATAGAACCTGAAGCGCCGTCCGGATACCACGAAGACCCGTGAGAAGACGCTTCATTACGGCCGCTCGGGATCTTGCCGGTACCGTGGCATCTCCAAGCATTTTGTCGATGAAATTTCTTCCAACAGAGATTGCCAAATCCGGATGATCAACGTTGGCAAGCATTCTGCGAAATTTTGCCCTGCTCTCGCTGGGCAGAACGTACTCATCCAACAGGTACTTCTCGGTCCATGCCGCTAGCTTCGATCCGTTGACCTGCTCGGCATCCACTTTCTTCGCCCGACACCAAGTTTCGAGATATGCCGCGATGGTCTCGTTCAAATTCGAACCGAAATCACCATTTGTCACCACAAGCAGTTTTTTTCTCAGCTTCCTGTGCTCGGGAGCAATGTGACTTCGGAGATACACATCACCAACGTCATCGATCGACTGGCGGATCGATTGCGGGCCAGAATTCCATTCCTGTCGCCCAATGTCACCGCACTTCACCAGCCAGAGAAAGAGTGTTGACGCTCCGGTGCCATCCGTTCCGACAGAGACAATATCGACGCCGTACTGCCGAGTCCCCTTCTGCGCCCGGTACACCACCTCGTGCCCCATTGCGGACATCAGCAATGGCAGAAAGGTGTCGAGTTCTCCTTCCTCACGCATCAACCCAAGAAAGTCTTCAAGGAGAAGTCTCAGACTACCTGTCATCGCGCACTCCGCAGGAGATTGCTTCGCTCGAGTCTTCCTCGCATCGGATCAGCAAGCTCACTGGACGGCAATTCAACCGAGTGGCTCGACTCCTTCAACTCGACGATCTGGGGGGGACCAGACGAGATGTGAGTCGCGAACTTTCTTCCTTGAGCCAAATGCATGTTCATGAAGACATCTCTAAAAATCGAGCGTTCTGCTGCTTGTCTCATGATCTCTCGGTTCATTCGCAGCTTTCTTGCTCGCAATGCCTGGAGTTCGCCAACGCTGGGACGAAGCTCCTTTCTCTGGGGAAGGCGTTCCAGCACCCTTCGCCAGCGAAGAACATTTGCATACACAGTCCGAAAGACGACAGTTTCGGGCGCGTGGCGAGGAAGCTCCGAAGTCATCTTCTTCAAGAACGCTGCAGTTACCCCTGGGTATTCCGCAAAAGTCATGTCAAGCATCTGGCCCACCAATTCGAATCGCTCCGGACCGAGAGCATTCATCTCCGCAATGCACAAGCTGAACAGACAGAGCGTCGGACCATGATGCGTTAGCGCCAACAATCGTCGGATAGCTTTTACCTGTCGATCCCGTGTCGCTGCAGCGAAGACAAGATCATCCAGACGGACCAGAGAACGTTTGAGTGCACACTTGGACAGAAGCGACCTGATCGAGTCGAAGTTCGCATCCGGTTGCAATAGCCAGTCAGTAAGAATCTGCACGAACTCGGGAGGGTGATTCTCAAGAGCTCCGAAGATTTGTCCGAATGCAGAAACAGCATCACTCTCGGTCGCGTACAACTCCTTCACGCATTGACTGGCCGTCGACCGAAGAGCAGGTCGGATGAAAAGACGACTTACTGCAACGTCTACATGTCCTCTGCACTGCTCAACCTCAAGGCCAGCCTGCAGGAGGCGGCGGACCAAATCCACGAGAGGAGCTCCGGTAACACCCACATCCGGGGTCTTCCTGAGAAATAACGTGTTCGAGATTGCGTGAATCGCGTCGGGAATCCTCCCGTCCAACGCGCTCTGCAACTCCTTTTGTGCTGTCGGGGAACTATCGGCGATCAGGCACAGGGCCGCCCAGGCGTCCTGCCCGAGTTCAGGGATGGCTCGCACTATTGTGTTGGCGAGCGTGGGCTCGACAGACGTCAATACTGCCAAGGCGTCCTCGCCATCCAACGGCAGAAATGCGAGAAGTGATGCGAGAAGTTCCGAGTCTCTCGGAACGCCAGTTATCAACCTCACCACATATGACGTGGCTTCTCCTGATGCACCAGACGCGAAGGCGCCCGCCCAGACGCGCCCCGAGATATCGTGAGCCTCCGGGGTGACGCGCAGAAACTCGCCCAGTTCGATTCCTAGCGCAGGACACGCAGCGACATGAGGCGCCAGTTGCTCGGCCGGCGCATGGCGGTAACTCAGCGGTAGGCGATCAGCGAAGCGAAGCAGGGAAATCGCATCTGTAAGCGATATGCCCTGAAGCTTGCCCACGGCGGGAAGAAGCCATTCGCACGCGCCAGTAACAGATTCCGCTGATAATTTCGATAGCTCATGAAACACGTTGAGCTTTGTGGGATAGAACTCTGCGAGAACCTCCCAAACTTGATCTCCGTTGGCGCAATATGCATTTTGCATATGCGTCACGAAATCGTTCCAGTGACCGGTCTGCAGCGAACAGACAGCGAGTCCCACATCGCTTCCTTCAGATCCCAAAGTTTTCCCCCATTGCGGCCTCTGGAGCATCGAGCAGCACGTGTCTGTGCTGTCCGCTCATTTCCGTACACTTGCGCTGCCTGGAAATTGTACGACCGAATCTCGTTAGGAAATCTGCCACCTGCGCCGCACCTCGACACATCGAACGCTCATACATCAGTCGGGTGCGGTTGATCGCTGACGAAGCAGTATCACCGTGGCCCTGTCACGGCCCTGGAGGCTCGGCCTCCAAGATCGATGGCGCCGTGATCGCTGCGCGCAAGACATACGCGGCCAGGTCGCGCGCGTTTGCAGGGTCGAACTGAGCGGCGCCCCCCTGATGAGAGAGTTCCGACCGCGCGTCGTACAACTCACTCACAAGCCTGGTCTTCACGTTCGTGTCTGCCGCGGACAGCCCCTCCAGATCGGCCGCACGGGCAACCAACGCCTTAAGCGCAGCCTTGTGGGATACGCGCTTGAGGTTCCCTAGCGCGCCGACGATGCTGGGATCGCCCAAGGTCTTTGCTTCTTGGATTTTCATGTCGATCCACCGCACCACCGCTTCCTCGCGTTTCGCCTGTAGCGACAGGGAATCGAGAATCGTCATGTACGTCAGGAACTTCGTTCGCGGCAGATTCTCGTGACTAGCCGTCGCCCAAAGTTCCAGGGCAGCCAGCAGGCAATCATCGGTTACGTCCGGACAGCTGTTTAGGGCCGTAAGCAGGTCGTCGGTGTAGCTGGCGAAGCCGTACGCGCCAGCCCAAATCGGCTGGGGCTCCTGATCCGCGGCCACCAAGGTAATCTCAGGTCCGTTATAGAACGCGCGCCCGCTACCAGACGTCGACGCTTTCTGAATACCCGATGCGGGAAGTGTAAGCACCACATTGCCTGCGGCACCCGCAAACACCGAGAGCGCCGGAATCCGGGCGCGCAGACACGCAACCAGAGCCTGCGCGTCCGCCTCCGTCATCGGATCGAACATAAGCCAGTGAATCCACTCCCTCGGCGACTCAGGTTTTTCCCCGAGGGCTGGCATCGCGTGCAGCTTCGCGCCATGGCCGAGCAGCATGAGCGCCGCCCCGCGCGACTTGGCCAAGTTGCCCCCATTCATCTCAAACGGCACATGCAGCCGGAATTTTTCTTGCTCAGCGATGGTCATGATTCTCGGTCAGTGGCGTCGCGCCAACTATGCAGTGAAGAAGCACCCGTAATCGGAACGGCCCGTCCGTTTCGGGACAGACCACGCATCAGTATCGCAGGTGGGACAAGAACAGGACCAGCCTGCCCGCTTCGTAGGCCAGCCCAGCCAGTACAGGTGAACCCAAAGTATCAGGCGCGCGGTAGGTTACTGGGCGAAATCTGGTCAGCGGAACCGGCTCTAGATGGTTGCTGTTCGGATACGACAATGAAGCAACGTTCTTCCGAAACGATAGTTCACCATTCAGGTGATTGCTCCGCTCCGATAGGGATCGATTGCGTTTACGGCATGGCCTTCTATTATGAAAAAGTAGATATTTATATTCTCTCTCTTTCTGCCAACCCTTCCTGATCGACCGTACAAACAATGTAATCGAGTTCCATTTCTGGGAGCATTTTCCATGGAGCTTCTGAAACTTGCGATTATTCTTGGCGCTGTTGCCGGAATTGCCAAGGGCATCCAGCTCTTCGGCCACCGCTGCCGGTGTCGATTCGGCTACAGCTTTTTCAGCGCGCGAGGATTCTGGCTTGCGGCCATCGGCATCAATCTCCTCTGGTGGGGATACGTCGCGTGGGGCACCGCATTCCTGCATCATGAACCGACGTCGGGTGGTGTGGTCCTCATGGCAATGGGTCTTGCGGCAGTCGTCTGGCTGATCTACGAGAACGTCAGGGACACGAACCTGCCCTACGGTGTGGGCGGATCGACGCTCCAACTCGTACTGTTTTTCCCGATAGCTCTGTACGGTATCCCGCTTCTCGCGATCACCCTGCTCTTTCTACTTTTCGCGACATTCAAGGCGGGACCCGTGTGGTTTATCGATCGATGAATGAACTGTGCGGATCGAGACTGCAGCCCTCAGCCCAACTGCAACCACACACATACGCTTACCTCCGGGCATCAACGCTCCACATCCGGCCTCGGGTCGTCCAGGCGATCTCTGATATCTGGTGCTGAACGATCCGGTTGCTCGCGCCGGACATCCTGCTCGCGTACCAGCGGTCGGTCTCGTTGCACCGGCATGGATCCAACGAAATACGCCATCTCGACCGCCATCACGCGATCCTCACGCGCACGCGATCTCGCCATCGCGTAGGCCATTTCTCGCCAGGCGGCAAATACGCCTCCATGGACGATCCAGCCTGCATCGCGTTGCGCGTCAGTCGGCAGCGGTCTCCAGTACCGCGGCATCTCACCACGCGCGATCATATGAACGATGGCCGGCTTCGGATACCGCTGCGTCACGCCGCGCGCACGCCTGGGCGTCGCATTCGCCTCGACACCGTGCTCACGCAGCTTCTCCGCAAAATGCTCGCGCCAGCGCCGAAGATCCTCGTGGCGTGGATTCAGACGCCGACCATCCGGACCGCGCGCCTGAACGCTGAGATGCACATGGGGATGAGCTTCATCATCATGCGCCGCGAAGACATACGCGCGGCCATCGCCAAACTCAAGCGCGGCGAAGTCCCGCGCCGAATTTCGCACCGCCTGCCGGTCCGTTCCCGGCGGCATCGAAAGCAGGATGTTGAAAACCTCGCGCCGCGTGCTGGTCTCTGGAATTCCCCACCCACCGAGTTCCCAGGTCTTCATGAGATCGCGCAGTGCATCCTTGCCTGCGATACGGTCGCCGTTCTGGTCCTCCAACTCGACCCTGCCGTTACGGGAGATATAGCGCAAGTGCCGACGCACCGCACCGATCCCCTGCGCACTGGCCGCCTTGTTCGTGATCTTGACCATGACCTCAGGAATCCGCCTGAGCGTGCGTGCAAGCCGCGCGCGCATGCGGGCAGCCTCGTCACGAATGTCCACACGCGATAGCCTCGAGGCACGCGCATGCCGCAACGGCTCCTGAAACAACCTGTCGCCCCAGTTCACCAGCATCGCATCGATGTAGATTTTCGGGTAAGGCATGTCAGCGACTCCATCGATCAAGGTTTGCGCGAATGACGGCGGCCATCGCGCGCAGATGAACGTCAATGTGTTTTCTCATATCCGCCCAATCGGACGTCAAATCCCGACGGGCGAGCTCTGTCCCGCCAGCACGCGCAAGCTGGCCCAGCACGCGGCTGATTCCTGCAAGCTGCTGACTGGACAGTGACAACGCACGCATCTCGTGCTCACCCAGTTGGGGTTCCCGCGTCAGTTGCGCACGGACCAGCGACACGATCCACCGATTACCACTCAGGCCCAACGCGGCTGCACGCTGCTCAACGGCGTCCAGTTCCGCAACGGTCAGCCGGATTTCGACGCGGCTGCGAGGCTCCCCGACAACCGGCCTGGACAGACCCGGAACGATCACGGCAGAGTCCTCATCCGCGCGATCGCGAATGGCAATTGCGATCAACTGGCGAACGCCTTCCCCCGCCGTCAAACCACGGCGCGCGCACCAGTCGTCCCATCGCAATCTGACGGCCCCGAGTTCGACACACAAACGCTCGCGCACCACCACGATTCACCTCATCGGGATGGTGATAGAGATGATGGTTCAGCTGGCGTGAGGTCGATCTCGCGGGCAGGCGTACGTTCCGGAGCTGAATGCCTGCGACGGTCCCGCCCCGACGGTGCATTCGGATCGAATACCTTCGGTGTCGGGACCGGAATGCCCTCACTCTGGAATGCAACCAGCATACGTTCGGCACGCTGCTGCACGCGGGCAACGGAACGCTCGCTGAAACCCTGCTCACGCATGGCGGCCATCAGCACAGCCAGATGCAATGCCCGTTCGCTTTCCGGATATCGCGCGTCACGACGACGCTGCAATTCCTGCATTGGAGCGGGCTCAGCATGCGAATCAACGGAACGATCCTCACCGGCTGCCGTACTGGCAGATTGCGGAGGTAAAGCGGAAGCCGTCCGGTCCTGCTGCGCGACCTCCACCTGCCAGGTGTTGCGATAAACGTCTTTCTCCTCTTCGCCGATTACCTTTCCTTCGTCATCCAGGATCGGTACCCGCACGATAACGAAACGCTTGCCGAGATTTTCGAGCGTGACCTGCTGCCCAATCTGCGCATTCGCTTCGCTGACTGCGCGCTCGAGATCCACACCCCACACCACCTGATCGACTCCTGCCTCATCACGAAACACGACGTAGTACGAATCGCTGCGCGCCGGATTGTGCTGGTACGGGGCGCCACCGTGCTCACGCAGTTCGCCAACATACCGCCGAGGGGTATCGGTTTCGTCGTTCGAGGCATGCCGGTTCGTCTCCTGGACCGGCGGCTCTGGTGCCGGCTTATGCACTGACACGGATGGCGTGGCTCCGTTAAGGGTAGCACCTGCGTTGTCCTGAGGCATGGAGGAAGCCACGCCCCAATCATCGGCGCGACCCTGCACACCCGCAGCAGCCGTCACCCCGATTTCTGCTGCAACTTCGATACGATTGCTCTGCTGTGCCTGGCGGGCATCCGACAGACGAGCCAGGTCGGCAGCCTTCGGCTCGTAGCCACTGACCTCGATGCCGAGCAACGTGCCCTGCAACCACGCCTCACTACGAAATGCCTCGTGGCCCGACACGCGAATGCGCCGCCACGATTTCGCATGCACCATGTCGATCATCGACTCGACCACGTCCGGCCGGTTGTGCCCGGTGACGAGGTACGGCCCCAGATCCTCGAACGCAAGCTCATACGGGGCATCCTTCAGGAAATACTGATTGCCCGCGCGCAGGTAGCGCTTTCGTACACGCTCGGGAGGCCGATCGATCGGCGCACGGCCTCGATCCATTTCGGCCGGTGCCCCTGTCGGTGATCGGGTATCGGCCTGTCGCGATGTCGCTTCATCGTCACGGATTGCCTGATCACGTAATCTTGCGCGGGCAGCATCGAACTCTCGCCGACGCCGCGCAGATACAGCATCCATCGCGGCCAGGTCCAGCACGCCCTGACGGTTCGACGACGGAGCCGGGCCACCGCTATTACCCGGCACATCCTGTTCGATCACGTTGATGACCGGATCGGTCTCGTGAGCAGAAGTTGTCTGAGCCATATCGCCACCTCGCATCCTCAAGACAGGTTTTGCACATGGGCACTACACTGCCGTGCCCTATCGGTCCGGCGCCGAGCCTGCTTCGCGGGATGCATCCTGTTCCCGGGACTTCTCCAGCGCCGCCGCCCGCGCCTCCCGGATACGTGCCCACGATCTCGCCTGCAACTGATCCAGCATCCCCTCCAGATTGGGGCTGAAATTCAGCTCGCGTGCAGACTTCTTGAGCGAACCGACCGCACGCTCCAGTAGCTCGCGAGCACGGTCCCACGGATAGACCTTCGGCTGCCCGCCGTCATAACCGACCTGCAACTCGGAACCGTTCAGCCGTGCGTTTTCATCCATCCATTTCAGACGCTCGGACACAAAGGTCATCTGGTCCTTGCAGTGAAACACGACGCTACGCGTCGCGACCTCCTGGATCAGATAGTGTTCCGTGTTGAACACCTCACCGCGATACGGACCGCCGTTCTCGCGCGGCGTCCCCATCCTGAGCGGCGAGCCAAACCGGTGCTCCGCCAGCGCCCGAACCTCGTTCGGAACGTCGCCCACGGCAAACAGCGCCTCGCCGACTGGCGGACGCGTTGAAGCGAACCGCGGTGGATCGGCAACCGGAGACGCCGCCGCCTGCGACGCAGCGGGACGAGGATCAACCGATGGCTGTGCTGTACCTGACTCACTATCCGTTGCCGGCACTTCCTGTACGGTCTGTATCGGCGCACTGCGCTTCGACGGGCGACGACGCGGCGTACCTTCGTCGTCGGCCAGCAACTTTCCCTTGACGTTGCCCATTGTTCCGTCCTCCTCACGTTCGCCCACCTCAACTACGGTCATGCCGGATGCGGTGGAAACATCCGGCTTCGTCCCGCCATTCGCCACCGAGACAGAACGAACCACGCCGCACAGGTGCTCGCCAACGGCATCGAAACCCGACAACACAGCCATGTCGCTGAAATCATTCGGTACCTTGTCGTCGATGCACGCGTCTGCCACAAACCGCGGCCAGGCCAGATACGCGTTTGCGTCTTCCGCCGCGCTCCGGGCCTGTGCCTCACCGCTGCCCAGTTCACCCAGAACGATCAGAGCCGCATCGGGATAGCGTTCACGCAGGCTTCGCGCAACGAGCCCCAGATTCCCGCTCGAAAGCGCAGCCACAGCGAACCAGTCCGTCGCACGTGAAGCAGACAGTGCCGTCGCCATGCCCTCGGCAATCAGGATTGCGGAGGGGGCATCGGCAGGAACGAGAATCGGCCCCGTCATCCAGTAACCACCCTTCTTCACCCCGCCGGCCAGTGACGATTTCCTCCCGTGTTCGTCGATCAGTTCCAGGGTCGAGATCGGTCCGTTCCAGACTGGCACGATCAGCACGCGTCCTGTCAGCGGTTCTTCCTCGCTGGCTGGCGTATAGCCGAGCAGCGCATGCAACTCCAGCGCGTCCAGTTCGCGTAGCGTGTCCATCGGCTCAAGGTGCTTACGCACGAGATAGGGGTGTTCGGGCCCGACCGGTCTCGCCCATTTCCAGATCGACGCGGCCTCGCGGGCAACGGCCGCATGGCGTGCCTGCCGCTGCGCATCCTCGCGCGCTCGCTGCGCCAGCACCTCGGCAGACGGCGCAAGTACGGCAGTCATACGGTCCGGATAACGTGTTCGCTTCAGGTCGAATCCATGCTGGCGCGCATGCCAGAACAGCGTGGCAAGCGTCTTGCCGCCCGTTGCGTTGGCCGAGCGCCATGTGGTCCGGGCCGCGCGCTCGTTATAGTTGGCAGCCGTACGACTCCATGCATCCCATAGTTCAAAACCCTCATCGCCAAATCCGTGCTTGAGTGCGAACGCCATATCGACCCAGGTCTCGTAGTCGTCGGCTGGAATCACGGCAAGCGCGGCACGCGCACGGTCTGTCTCATCCACGTAGGGTGTCGTCATTGCAGTGCTCCCATGGCTCGCGGGCTACTCGCGGCTGAACGCCGCGCTGGCTCAACAAAATCGAGTTCCGCCACGTCGAGATCGGATACGCTCAAATGGCGTCTCGCCTGCACAACCTTGCGAGCCGGTACCCCAAGCAGCATGAAATGGCGCTCGACATAGGCCACGGCCTCTTCTTCGCTGATATCAGCCAGGTTCGGCGGCAGATCGCACGGCTCCCATGCCTGCAGCACTTCAAGGTATTCGGGCGGCAGATGGATCAGACCGGCACCGTCCGGATCAATCTCGTCAGGATGCAGATCGCGCAGCCGCCGCTCGACCACTGCGCTGAAATGGGCGAGGTTCATGGCCGGTACCGACGGTGCGGCCACCACACGCGAGGCAAATTCGGGATCGCGCCAGTAGCAGATCCTGTCGGCCAGGATCGGCTTGATGTTTTCGAGCACGATGATTTCCTTGTCACGCCCCAGTTCTTTCAGTTCCTGCGGCAGCAACAGCGGCCGTCGCTGCTCCGACACACTTTCGCTTGAGCCACCCCGGCCCCCGAAAAACGCATTCGGGCGACTGACGCTGCGCGACTGATCGGTGAACGTGCCGAGCATTTCCGAGTAGTCGTTCGCGTCCTTCTGCTCACGCGGCGCATAGAGGATCTGCATCGCGTGGTTCGTGATGAAGGTGCGGGCATCGGCCCGCCCGTAGACCGATTCGAGCTGCGCGATCGACTGGACGATCGACAGCAGGCGCAGGTTGTAGCCCGACATGTAGGCAACGGCGCGTGCAAGAATATGGATCTTGCCGATCGCCGTCATCTCGTCGAGCAGAAGCAGACACTGGAACCGGAGCGTGGGATCAGCCTCGGGCAACTGCTTCGTATTCAGGTTGATGACCTGCGAAAAAAGCAGGTTCACGATCAGCGCCGCTTCCGCCAGGTGATCGGGCGTCACGCCGATATAGACCGACATGCGTCGCCGCCGCAGATCGCGCGGATCGAAATCGTTCGCGCTCGTCGCCGCGTCGACAACCGGATTGGCCCAGATCGTGAGCGGCGCGTTGAAGGTTGCCAGCACACTCGCCAGCACCTTGTCGTCGTTCGACAGAAAACGGTTCAGTGCATCGACGCATTGCCCGGAAAGCAAATCGCGGTGCTGGACCAGCGCACGCTGGAGCCATACTTTGACCGGCATGCCGTTGCCCGACGATTGCCGCAGTACTTCGCCCATCGTGACCGGGTAGTCAGGAACTGATGCCCCCTTACCGGCCCGGCGCGCATCACGCCATTCGCACAGCAGCAGCACGATGCCGAGGAACAGGTTTCGCGCCTGGTCCTTCCAGAAATCGTCGTGGCCGCCAGGCGGATAAAGCGCGTAGCCGATTGCGAGGATGTCACCCACCCGGAACAGGCCATCCGAGATCGCCGACAATGGGTTATAGCGATGCGTGCGGGCATCTTCAGCAAACGGATTGAACAGGTAGACCTCCTGTCCATATGCACGCCGGAAGCCGGCCGTGGCCGCGTAATTCTCCTGCTTGATATCAAGCACCACCACCGAGTCGGGGAAACTCAGCAGGTTCGGAATCACAATGCCCACGCCCTTGCCCGAGCGTGCAGGCGCTGCGAGCAGCACGAATTGCTGACCGGCAAAGCGCAGGTAGCGCCCGCGCCATATGCCAACGACAATCGAAGGTGAGGTATCGATGTGTGCGCGCATCGTCATAGGAGCCCCGCCTGACGGATTTCCGACTCGCTGGCAAAGCGCGCACTGCCGTAAAGACGGCGCCGCCCCGACCGCTCCCACAATGCATGCAGACCCAACACGGGGCCGCCGAAGGACAGAAGCACGCCAAAGAGCGCCGCACCCACAAGCTTGCGACCGACGTTCGGCATCATCCCGTGTCGCCAGGCCAGCGCCGTGTCGAGCCAGCCCCACAGTCCCGCATGCAGCGGATTGATCCGCAGGCTTGCATACAGGAAGAACGACGCAAGCCAAAGCGATGCCGCGATCCCGCCGGACAGGCAAACCAGCACAGCGAGCGTGATCACAGCCGTCCGGGTATGCTGAAGCAGAGGGAAAGATGGATGATTCATGGCCGCCCCTATACGAACGCGGTGCGCGCCTTGCGCACCGGATCGAACCAGATTTCGGTCATGCCCCAACGCCTGCCAGTCTGCTCGCCCGCGGCATTGAATACCGGCCGCGCTTCCATGTGCGCGACGACATCGATGGTCAGGAACAGCAGACGTTTGAGCGCGGCATCGTCCCAGGCCGCAGCCTCCGGGTGCTCCTTCGCCATCAACGCAAAGCGTTCGATTGCAACCGCCGCATTCGGCGCGTGGTAGCTCGTGATCGAACCCGCGTGCCCGGTCGTCAGGAGCTTGAGGAAGTCATAGGCTTCCGCGCCACGCAGCTCGGCGAGCAATACGCGATCCGGACGCATACGCATCGAGCTCGCGATCAGATCAGCAGGCATCACGCGTGCCTGACCGTGGCCGCCCTTGCTGTACAGCAGGTGCACGCAATTTTCGATGTGCCGGATGAACAGTTCGCGAACATCCTCGATCGTCACGATCCGCTCGGTCGCCGGTATCGAGCGGCACAGGGTCTTCATGAAACTGGTCTTGCCGGAACCGGTATTGCCGACGACTGCGATATTGAGCCTGCCCATAACGGCAGTCTCGAAGAAGGTGCCCCAGTCACGCTCTTCCAGACACCGGACGAGCTTGCGATCATCTGCTCGCAACGTGGGAAACACTGAATCGAGTCCATCCGGTCGGTGCCATACCGTGTCGTCGAACAGCCCTTCGTCACGGTACGCATCAAGGGACTTCTCGCGCGCGGACGGACGGCGAATCGTGACCGAGACTGTTCGCGGCGGTACGACAGGCGGCACCACGATCTGGATGCGCGCATCCCCCGGCAGCAATGCCGACAGAACCGGATGCTGGGCCGAGATTTCCTGGTTCGTCAGCGTAGCGACTGCCACGGCGAACGACATAAGCCGGTCGAAATCGAGATCCTGGCAATCGTGACCATGCCAGCCGAACTGGTTCTCCGTCAGCACACGCTGCGGATGGTTGATCACCAGTTCCGTCACGTCGGGATCGTCGAGCAATGGTGCGAGCGGTCGCATCAGTTCGCGGACCGACGCATCATCCGGTACCCGGGCCAGCACCGGGTCACGGGACGCATCCGGCTGTTGGGCGTGAGGCATCATCGCGCGCCCTCCGGCTGCAGGGCATAGACCGATCCGAAATCCAGATCGCGCGCGACGACGATCGTGAACTCCGCGCCCTGGTTCTGCGTCAGCGTCGGCGGAATATTGATCGTGCTGTCGAGCACACGCGTGGCCATGTCGTTGCCCTGCTGCTGCGTGTTCTCATACACCACCGACCCGCTGGTATTGCCACCGCGCGTCGACAGATAGCCGATCGCGTCCTGGGTGATGCCGAGCAGCATCGCCGCGCCGATGCGCTGGCTCCAGTGGTTGTCCACGTAGCCATCGATACCCATGCGGCCGAGTGCATCGGCTACGGGAGAATCGATCTCGACCGTGACGCCGTGAGGGGTCCTGACCCGGGCCGACAGCACGAATACACGCTTCTGGCCTGGTGACAGATTCGAGCGGTACTGGCTGCTGATCTCCGAGCCGCGTTCGATCAGCAGAACATGGCCGTCGTCGGAATACACGTTCTTCGTCACCGTGCACGTCGAGATGCCCGCTTCGGTTGAATCGAAGGCCGTATCGCCCGCACAGTCGATCTTGGCGCCCTGCGCCAGCACGAGGCTCCGGTCGCCCAGTGTTCCGGCCTGCACGCGCGGTGTGACGGTTGGCGTGAGCGCCTGGACAAACGCGCCGCCCGCCTGCCCGACTCCATGCGCTGAAGACCCTGCACCACGGCCCACTGCAACCGATGAAGCCGCGCTCGCCATCCCACCCACGGACTCCTGTCCGCTGCCCGTCGCCAGCAGCGGTGCATCGTAATAGCTGCGAGATGTCAGGGCACGCGCGGTGTGAGCGGATGCAGCAGCCGTATCCGAGGCTGACAAGGGACGAACTGTGGCGGCACTCGCAGGCAACGGTGTTGAGGCCGCGCGACCAACCGACGATGCAGGCAAATCCTTGAATACGCGCCCCTGGGACGACGTATCGGCTAACGTGTCGCGCCTTGCCTTTGCTTCGGCATCGTGGCGCGCGAGGAAACCGTGCACGGTCCAGACTGCACCGGCACCGACAACCAGCACGATAGCGATCGGCGTCAACCACCAGGCACGTGGGCGGGCACCCCGGTATTGCCCGAGCGCCGGCATGCCACGATCCGCAACCGGCCCCGGATCACCATCGTTACGTTGAGGTCCAGACCGCGAGCCAGAAGGATCGTCAGGCTCGATCACGTTGCGCGGAGTATCGTCATTCATCGTCGTGACTCCGCAGAACACGCCTCACTCCATTGACCGTCGTGCCGTCATGGGGCGGCACACCGTCCATGTCATAAGCGTCATTCCAGATTCCAACGACCTCGCCCGCGAGCCGCAGCACGAAACGCTTCGCGACTTCGTGCACGACGATCGTGTCGCCCTCGATATGTTTGTCGACCACACTCTCCGTTCCGTCATCCGCTACCCGGAAAATCGCGGGCATACGCCGGTTGTTCGGAATGCGCAGATACGTAAAGCGCCCGTCGTCCCATGCAGCGGTCGGCGCGATGTCGTCGGAATTCCGCATGACCTGCATCGAATACCGGGCGTTACGCACGGCTGGCGGCTGCGCCAGACGCTTCGCGACCAACCCGGCGTTCGAGTCCTCATGCGCCTGCTTCGCCAGTTCGTCTGGATAAACGAACGTCACGCGATACATCACACGGTCGTTGCCGAACTTCGACCTGAGCGGGAGCACCACCAGATCGAAGCTGTAGCTGCGTCGGTCGGTGCGGATTTCGAGATTCGAGTCGTGCGCAGCAAGCTGCGGCTTCAGGTACACGTCGTGATCGCCCCTGTTCGCGACGACCTGCCAGCCATCGCGATCACCGGGTGCGACGACCTCGATGTGCTCATGCGGATCGAGCGCAATGTGCGCGGCAAAGCCGCGCTGCGCCTCGATACGCACCACCTCGTCCGCGCAATAGATCACCTGACGAACGCGCGAGTCGTCGTTCCATCGAGGCAGGTCGAGCGCGTAGGCCGTGCCCGAGAACAGCACAGCAGCAAGCACCACGGCTAAAGCAGGTGTTCTCATGGCGTGCCTCCGGCATTCGAGGCCGAAGCAGCAGCCGGCGGCGTATATTCGGGGTCGCGACTGTAGGCCATGACCTTGAAGCCGAACGGATTGGCAATCGCCACGCTCTCACGCGTAAATACGGGCGGCCGGTAGGTGTAGGCCAGCGTGATCACGAAACGTTGCGTGGGTTCGGCATTGGCCTCGCCGTTCCTGAACGACGTGCGCTCGATATGCACAACCGCATGACCGGGTTCGTCAGGCGGCAACGTGATCGAGAGAATCCGGATGCGCCGCTCGATTCCGGATTTCAACTGCCGGTCCAGCGCATCGGGACCGCTGTAGATGCCGCGATAATCGCGGGCAACCACGTCATCGCTCATCGCGAGCACACTGTCGTAGTCCATCTGCAACAGCCCCCAGTCGTAACGCTCGCGGGCGCGCACGTAGGTCTCGACCCAGTGCTTGTCCTGGATCTCCTTCGTATGCACGTGACGGGCGTCGAGCACGTCGATCACCTGGGATTCGCCCGTCAGACGATCGACCTCGATGGGCAAGGGCACCACGCGATAGAACGGCACCATCACCGCGAGCGCAGCGGTACTGAGTACGGCAACGCCAATCGCCGCGTACGCGACGTGCCACGCGCGCCTCTCGGAGCGCTCCTGCAGGTGGGTCAACGACGCCTCGATGTCGAGTACGCGGCCGTAATCGTGCGACGCACTCATGACCGGTCTCCAGCGTCCGGAGAAGCGGGCTGATCTGGAACAGCCGGTACCACCGCTGGCACATCAGGTACAGGCGGCACGCGGTTGACCGGCACACGATGCAAACCGTCCGGCAACACGGGCTTCGGCGGCCCGCTGCTGCAGCCAGCCAGGCTCCACGCGATACACGCGGCCAACGTCAGGGAAATCAGCATGGACATGACGATCCCCTCAGTTTCCGAACGACGCCGGGACCATCTGGTCCTGCAGCCGGTTGGTCCTGCCTGCCCGGCTCAGCACCAGTTCGCTCTGCTGCTCGGTCACAAGCTTGTCCTCGGAGTCGGACAACATCCGGAAGAGTTGCAGCTTCGTCATCTCGTTGCCGACCGTCGTGGTTTCGGTCTGGATACGCGCCTGCAATTCCGCGACACCCTTCGGGTCCTGGGTTACATCGATCTGCTGCGCGAGGCTCTGGATCTGGTTCAACTCCTGCAGTTCGGTCTGGTAGGCCTGCAGCCCAAACGCTTTATCCTGATAGGGCTTGTTGAGCGCACGCTGGCACACCTGCTGGTCGATCCCGGTCTGGTCCTCGCAGTTGTAGATCTCGCTGGCCGAGCGCAACGTCTGCGCGCTGCCGGTCAGGCCCGCATAGCCGCCGTTCTGGATCGCCGTATAGACGCTCTGCCAGTTCGACGGCAACGAACTGGCGACGACCGGATTGCCCAACAGCGAGCCGAAGCCACGCGTGCCGACCGTCGACTGGTAGATCTGCATCTCCTGCTGCACTTCCTGCTTGAGCTGCCCCACGCTGGCAATGGCCTGCAGGACGTTCTGCGCGTCATAGACCGGGATACCCTGCGCCTGAGCACCGCCGCACCATGCGGCCCACACGAATGCGACACCCATCCATCTGCTTCGTCCGTTCATGATCACCACCTCCTCAACTGCCCTGCTGGCCCAGATTCGCGCGTGCCACACGCTGGTAGGCGGGCATCGAGCCACGCGGCGACGCGCCGCCTGAACCACCTCCTGAGCCCGTGCGGTCGCGAATCTCTCCGCCAGGATGTGGCCCCCGGCCATTGCCGCTGAAAGCCCTTCCGATTGCGATCGCGAGACGTCGCGACGCCAGGCCCGCCACAAATGCCCCGAAGCCCGACAGGGTTGCGCCACCCGACAGGCCCGCCGCCACAGACGGCAACTGCCAGCCGACCATCGCGAGAAACACGCCGGTCGCAAACAGGCCGATCGCAGCGGCCGCCGCGGCGGCATCCTCAAGGGAGGAGGAAATGGCTTGCACCAGGGTCGACGCATCAGCGCCGGGTGAACTGCCCGTGGCATGGAGCGAAGTGAGATCGGCCGAGAACGCCGTGAGCGCCATGCCGAGGAAGGCTGCAACGAGGATCTGCAGCAACGCGTAATTGACGACCTTCGCGGTCCACGCCTCGAAAAACCGCGCGGTCGGCGCGAACGCCGCGCAGGCAATGAAAATCGGGCCGAGCCCAAGCACAAGATCGAGCAGCATGCGCGCCATCACGACCTCAAAGGCCAGGACGATCAGGAAGATCGAGCCACCGAGCGCGGCAATCAGTCCGCACAGGAAATCACCGATGGCGGCGGCCAGGCCGCTCGGACTGATTCCCTCGTGCGTCGCCTTGTCGAAGTAGGCATCCATCACGAGATCGATCTGCTGGTCGTAGCAGTCGAGCATCTGGTAGATGCTGGTCGCAGTGCCTGGCCCCGTCACGCTGCTACCATTGGCGGAACCACATCCCGGATTGCCACCACCCGTGGTGTTCGCTGCGTTCTGGATTGTCTGGGCAAGCCCCGATGTCGTACCGTCGACGGCGGTCACGACCTGTTGCTGGTAGATCCCGGTGCTCAGCGCGAACGCCAGCGTGATCGTGACTTTCAGTCCTCGCCAAGCAAAGGCCGGTACCGCCTCGTGGGCTTCGCCGCGCACCACCGCGAGACCATAGGCCAGCACCCAGATCGTAACGGCTGTGGTCACGACAGGCACGAGCGCACCGGACAGCGCCGACGACACGTTCGTGACGTAGGTCGACATGCCGTTCTCGAGCGTGCCGCCCACGGCGGTAAAGAGGCCACTCATCGCGCACCTCCCGGCCCGGGCAATGGAGACGGATGCGCACTGATCTGGGCTGCGCGACGCCTCGCAAGCTGCTCATGAAAGACGGGCAACCATTCCTGTGGCGCGTCGCCGACCTGGGCGCGGATCGTGTCGAGCAGTTCCACGTTATCGGTCGTGCCGGACAGCACGTCGAGCACATCGCCGAGTCCAGCAAGATCGAGCCGACCGATGGCCGAGCGATGTCCCTGCTTGACGAGGAACAGGCGGCTGTTCTCGCCGAGGTTGCGCACGATATTGAATTCGGCCTCGGTCAGCTTGAAGCCGTGCACGTAATCGTCGTAGTCGGCACGCGGATTCGGCAGGAAGAAGAATGTCGCGCTCTGCTCAATCAGCGCACTTGCGATCTCACTGCGCAGCACATCGGCCGGTGACTGGGTATCGAAAATTCCGAGCCCGTTCTGCTTGCGGATCGTCTTCTGTTTGTTCTTCGCGAAGTCCGTGAAAACAGGATCGTCCAGGCGCTTCCAGAATTCGGTCATCACGTAGATGAAGCGCCGACCGTCGATCAGGTTTTCCGTTCGATGCAGCAGGTACATCGTGACGGGTGTCGACACCTCCGCGTCGTCGAGCAGTTCGGTGTCGTCGAAGCCAAACAGGTTGGCGCGCGCCAGATCGATGTGATCGGTCGGGTTATCGAGCACCCAGCCCAGGCGTCCGCCCGCACACCATTTTGCGAGCCGTGCATGCAGACTGTTCTCGCCCACGTTCGGCAGGAGCTGCCGCACCATTGACAGGCGACGCAGAGACTTGTCCATACGCGCGACCTCGCGCACGGCTCGCGAGATGTCGAGTTCGTCCTTCGCGGACAGCAACTCGCCGATATCGACAAGCTTGCGCACAAGGCGCTCCCAGAAGTCGATCACAGGCTCACCCGGCGTCATCTGGAACGGGTTCAATCCCGTCGGCTCGCCGCGACGGAACACGGTATAGGTTCCGCCCATCGCGCGGATCGCGATCTCCGTGCCGCGGTCCTTGTCGAACAGCACTGCCGTGATGCCATACTTCGTTGCCATCGCCAGCAGAAACAGTTCGAGCACTGTCTTGCCTGCGCCAGCCCGGCCGATGATCTGGGCATTGGCGAGCGCCTTCTCGTCGAGCGAGTCCTGCTTGTCGGGTGTCGCGTGGAAGTTCAGATAGAGCGGCTGGCCGCTGGGCGTCTTGACGATCGTGATCGCCTCGCCCCATGGATTGCCGTCGCGCTTGCCGCTTGCAAAGTTGTGCAGGCTCGACAGGCCGCAGAAGTTGCGCGACGTGAGCTTCGCCTCGCGCGGCCGGTAACGCCAGTTGGCCGGTAGCTGGGCAAACCAGGCTGAATCGGCCACAAGATCGATCAGCGCCGTCTGGAAGCCGGCATCGGCCAGTTGCGTGCGCGCCTTTGCAACGCTTCGGGATACCTCGTCCAGTGTGTCGCCGAGCACGGCCAGCGAATAGTGATATTCACCGAGGACGAAATCGCCATTAATCAGGTCATCGAGTGCCCGGTCGATCTCCTCAACCTGGGACACGGCGACGTCCTCACCTGCGATAAGCTGGTTGCGTTGCCGCTCCAGCGCCTCCTTCGCCGTGGGTTTGTCGAGAATCGTGAAGCTCTGCGTCTCGATGTACTCGAAGTCGCCGTACAGCAGACCATTGAGCATGCCCGGCTCGGTGTCTTCCGGGTAATCCTTCAGGTCGAGCATCGCCGCGAAGCGGGTCGCCGCCGGCATACGGATCTCGATTTTCTCGGCACCGACGAAGAGACGCGAGGTCGGCAGCGCCTCGCGGATCGGGCCGGACGGTACGGGTTCGCGCTCCCAGACGCCGTTCACCAGATAGCCGAGCAGTTCCAGCGCCGACGAATAGCGGCGCGGGCGCGGCGTAAAGGGACTTTGTCGCGTATAGACGCCGAGCGCGACCGGATCGTACGGCCTGAGGCTCGATTCGACCTGGGCAGCCAGTTCCGCCATGACTTTCAGCGCGTCGAGCTGGTCGCGCCGGATGTCGTCACGCGTGCGGCGCGCGGCGCGACTGAAGACGCGACCGAGCCGGGTGCGGTTCGGCCGGTAGACCACCGTCAGATACAACTCATTGGCCATCATCCGGTAGCCGGCAAAGCTCGCGTAGTAGCGCGTGGCCAGTTCTTCGCAGAAGCGGTTGCGGTGCTGCGTGGAGAAGTGATCCGATACACGCCGACGCAGACGATGCGACCACAGCGCCACGTGGCCTCCTGCAAGCCCACGGACGAACTGGTTGAACCCGTCGTGCCGCGCGAGGATATCGGCCGGATCGGCTGCCTCGAACGCGATGCCCGCGATCTTCCAGATTTGCAGGTAGTCGCCTTCACGCGTCTTGATGATGTGGTCGCTCACATGTGTCGAGTACGGGATATAGCCGGCGAGCGGCACTTCCCGATTCGCGACGGACACGAGTTGTGGTTCGGCCGGCATGTCACGCCCTCCTCTTCAGGCGGACCGGCACGTAGGCATGCACGCCCCAGAAGCGGCGATTGCCCTGGCGCAGCGCCATGCGAACGCGCAGCGCGACCTGCGCGAGCCGCTGGTCGTCGTGACGCGTGATCACGCGCATCACGACAAACACGGGGATCATCAGGAACAGGATCGCGACACCCAGCGGTGGGCTCGCGAGCAGAGCCCAGATGGCCGGGATCAGCATGCTGCCGCCGACCATCAGGAACGGCACGAGCGGCACGCCCCAGAGCATCGCGGGACGGGTGCAGCCTTTGAAAACGGGATCTTTGAGCGAGTGCATGGTTCGGCGCTCCCGGATCAGCTCGTCGGAATCAGCATGCCGGCGATGACGGTCGCGCAGCCGACGAAGAGCCCGCCGATGAACACGTTCGCGACGTCGCCGAACCGCGCGTGCTGGAACATCATGCGGAAGCCGGTCCAGATAATGGATATCGAGCAAATCACGCCGCCGACGCCGAGCAGCGTCGTCTGGATCATGTTCAGCAGCGTATTGACCTGGGACAGTTGCGCCCACGCCGGAGCCGTGAACATCAGAGCCGATGCACCGGTAGCCGTTACCCGCGCTGCTCTCCAGTCAGACAACTGTCGTGCTATCCATACACGGAAGACCTGATATTTATTTCGATATCCTAAATACATGACCGACTCCCTTCCGACAAATTTCAACCTGTCCTGTCCCGGTCAAAACGGTGGGTTAAAACACCACGGCACTGCTGTCCTGTTCGCGTTGCTGATCCGTGACTGGTGATGGAGCAGTCATCCCACGACGGTCGCGTCGTAATGGCGGCCGAATGACAGATACGGAGCGAGGTGAACGAGCCGGCGTCGCAGAATCAATCCGCACGACCGGGATAGGTGTGATCGCCGGCACAGTCGGCACCGGTGACGACTGACTCACCGCGTTGTCCACGACGCGCTGTACGTAGCCTGTCCGGTAGCCAGTCGAGAAGTCGCCGCTTGCATAGCAGGACAGGCCCGCGCGCAGCGCAGTCTGCACATCGGTCTGAGAATCGGACTGCGCATGGAACTGTCTGTTCCGAGCCGTCACGAAGCAGCCCTGGAGAATCGCGGCGCCCGCCGCCAGGTTGCGGCACGGCTCGAATGCGTTCTCCGTGGTCAGGCCATAGGCGGGCCAGTTCGCGCGATTAACCTGTGCGAGCCCGACGCTGAAATTCCAGCCACCCGCCTCCAGCGCGCGCATCGTTGCGATCGCTTCGACAGCACTCGATGGTTGTCGCAGCAGTCGGCCATGCACGACGCCAATCGCATAGGGATTGAATCCGGACTCGGTCCGCACGATCGCGGCCATCGTGTCCTGGGCGATCTGCGGCGCGCATTGCTGCGCAAGCGCCATGAAGTCGAGGGGCATCATCAGTTCCCCCCGTCGGAGCGATCCCACTGCTGTTCCGTACGCTGCAGGAAAAGCGCCGCGGACTGCGTCGGGTCATATGGAACCTGTGTACTGCCGGTGCCATAGAATTCAGTGATCGTTGGCCCCTGTCCGCCGACGTCCCACCAGACCCGCGCATAGAGTTGGCTGTCGATCTCGACGTTGATTGCACCGGATGCCCGGCACAACAGTTCGCCCTGCTCCGGAGCACCCCAGACCAGCAGGTCCTCGCGACAGTAGCCAGCGCTCGCGAACGTGTTGGACGCGGACGTACCCCGCGCGGCGCCGGTGTCGAAATCACAGGTTGGAAACGGCTCGCCGTGACGCAGCGCACGCCACAGTTTCTCGATTAGCGGCACGCACTCACCATACTGCTCGGGACCACCAGGGTTGGACAGGCAGAGGATGACCTGGCAGCCCCAGTCGTCCGCATAGGCAACACCCGGTGCGAAAACCGAGGTGCCAGCGAGCAATGCCAGTGCAATCAACCAGCGCCTCGCAATACTGCGCATCACGCGCGGCTCTCGGCACCAGAGAACGATACGAGCCATCTTCATGATCCACCTTCCGTCGATCCGATCCATCAGACACCGAGGTACCAGAACGGATGTGCGCGGAAAAAGAAACCCGCGGGGCCGGGGAGGCACGCCGCGGGTTCAAGGGGATCCGTTCCAGAAAGCAAAAAACCTGCGACCACAAGATTCGCAGGCTTGCCGCATCAACCACCGCGCCAACGCACATACGTCGGTACATCGGGGCCGCTAACGCGTACTCGGTCGTGCGTTTGCGCATCGACCGGAACAGATTGTTGACTGCACTCTAGGCGCGATCTCGTGGTGATGCAAGCGTCAAAATTGTGGATATTTCCGCTCCATCGTCCGTTAGCTTCCTGGACAATCCAGAGAATTCCGGAAATTTTTTTACGTCCGCTCCATCTCCAGCAGACGAACAAGCGCCTGCCTGGCCGAGGCGAGTTCCAGCTCGTAACGACTGCGCGGATAGCGCGGAATTCTGAGTCGACGGCAAACCACTTCACGATCCGCATGCCACAGAAACACCATGCGGAGCAGTTCCTTGCGGCGAGGGTCGAGGCATCGCCATGCCGCCTCGATCTTCGCGGCATCGATCGGATCGTAGGTGCCACGTGGCGCATTGGCCCAGTTGTCGAGGCGCGATTCCAGGGACGCACGGGATGCATCAATCATCATCGTGCTCCCCGTCGGATGAACTGGACGCCACGTGATATCCGGCCGGATCGATCAGGAACTGCTCAATATCCGCAGCCCGCCAACCGACCATTCTCCCGCCCAGCGATACCGGCCTCGGAAACGTCCCATCCTTGATGCGCTGATAGATGGTGGAGCGAGACAGGCCGACGACCTGCTCAACCTGTTTGCGACGCAGGATCGCGCCTGTCACGCGTATTGAGTCCGACATGATTTCCCCCTCCTGGCTTTGCCCGGATCTGTCCGGCACAGATCCTATTCAAGCAACAGGAAGCACGGACGGACAATTCCGTCATGTCGTCGGAACGGTCCGTCGGGGTCGGAATTCAGTGGTGACGTCGATCTGTCTCGTTGACGGCGTCGGGGCGCAGAGCAGCCGCAAACGTCTGCGCGCTGCGTGATGCTTCACCGGTTGCCTGTGCCTTGAGCCCCAGCTTCGCATCAATTGCACGTGCAACGGTAGAGGACTTGGGAGGGCGCTCAGGGTCCCACTGCGCCCAATACTCCCACATGACATCAAAGAGTTGGGTAAGCGCGCGAGTCATGTGCGGTAATCGAACAATTACGCTCCTGTCAGGTCGGTCTGGCGGTATGTGCCCCGTCTTCGCAGGTTCAGGCTGACCGGAACACTGGTCCAAACGCTGCTCCAGACTATCTTCGAGTACATGATGGAGGGCTACCGTGCGAGCTAAAGCCCGTTCGAGCAACAAGATACGCTGATCGCGTCCTCGCAAACGGGCCGACAAACGAGATGCAGCTACTTCAGCATCTTTGAAACGAGTCTGCCAGAAGTCGGCTGACCCGCATGCGACCTCGCTATCGGCCGCATCTGGATGACCGTCATCGGACTGGCACATATGACCTCTCTTCCCCTCTGAACATCCCGTCGAGAGAGTAACGATTCCCCGCTTCTCGATTGATCTTATGTATGTTTCTACAACGACAATCTAGAAGGGAGAGTCATTCGAGACAAGTTAGATATCCACTCCTGTACGTTAACTACCCGACCGTCAATAAAACTTACTGCGTCAAAACGAATACGAGACGCTATTCGAGGAGCAGGGAAACGCTTGAGTGGCGTATTTCGACAAGAACGGCAAGCGCCTCGTCTGCACGATCGACAGGAACAAGAATGTGGTCGTGGTAGTAGCCGGCAATCGCATTACATGGAATGCGAGCTTTGGTCAGGTGCGCTGATACGACGGCCAGGAAGCCGACTGCATCAAGACTCGAATGTACCTTGAGGGTGATGAGGCGCGCTTTGAATGTATACGGTAGCGCGCAGCGCTCAGCGTCCCGCAGGTCAATCACCGCAGTCAACCCTTCGACCTCACGAAACGTGCACAGCGCCGGCAGCCCGTCCGGCAACATGAAGTCAGCAAACGAACAGTAGACGTAAACCGGCCCCATCATCTCCGGCTCGATCGTCGCGCACAACCCGGCAAGGTCTTTCTCGCTCAATATATCCTCCGTTGGCAGTGACGCATTACAACACCTTACACCACATACAGCCGGATCGAGCAGTAGCAAAAAAAATCAACGGCCAATAGCCTTCCTAACCACCTCACTCGCGACCCAGTTCGTTCACTATGCTGTAGACGCGTATCCGGATAAGCAAGCACATCCAGCAACCTGAACCACGGGGAGTTCACTCAGCCTGATGGAGGCTGCAATGAACCACGGCGACACCCTTTCGTCGATCCATGCCGATCGAATTGCAATCAAGCAGGCCATGTTGGCTTGCAATCCCATCTGGCGAGGACCGAAACCACAAACTTGGCGCTTCATTCGCGACATCGCATTTGATTGGTTAATGGTCTTTGCCTCGGTCTGGGCCACGCATCGCATCGGTTGGATGACCTCGCCCATTGCGCTCGTCGTAATAGGAAACCGACAGCGTGCCATAGGCAACCTGCTCCACGAGGCCAGTCATGGCAACCTGAGCACACACCGCCACACCAACGACTATCTTGCCCATCTACTCCTCGCACCGCCACTGCTGAACAGCCTGCCGGTTTACCGAGCCCTACATGCGCGCCATCATGCATGGTTGGGTGATCCTCAACGAGATCCGGATCTGTTGCCGTCGCTCACGCGCGACGGAGATCAGTGGCATGACGTCTACGTTCGCTGCCTCATGAGATTCTCCATCTTTCGTGGTTCGCTTGTCGGCCATTTCTCGAACGGAAAGCTGACAGGGCGGCAACGACTCGGGATTCTGGCATGGTGGATGATCACATCACTAACGCTGGCAGCAATCAATCCGCAGTTCTCGATTGTGTTCCTCATCCTCTGGTTCGGCTCCCGCATCACCATCTTTCACGCGATCACCACCTTCCGGGAGATGACCGATCATTACGGGCTCGAACCCGGAAGCATCTTCGGCTTTACGCGGGAGATTCCCGATCACGGCCCACTGTCAACGCTGCTCCACCCACATCACAATGGTTACCACCTGACTCATCATCTTTTTCCGACGGTCCCTTACCACCAGTTACCCAGCCTGCATAAGCAGTTGATGAGGCTCAACGAATTCACCGATCAGGCCAAGATATGCAAAGCGTATCTGGTCGGGCCTCAATCAAGCGTATTTGGTTGGGGAGCGCATCATGGATGATCGGAAACTATCCACCTGGCAGATCGCGAGTTTGCTCGCATCAACCAGTTGCGGAATCGGCTTCCTGTTGGGGACGGGGGAACTCGCACTTCGGCAAGGTATGGCTGCTTGTCTATACGCTGTCGCCACGGCAATCGGACTTCTGACTCTGGCCATTGCAGCACCCCGCCTCTGGAAAACCGGGCAATCCATCTGGGGATATTTCGATACGACATACGGCCCAGCAATCGGCCGACAAGTTGCCGCCCTTTCCTTGATCTGGATGACGGGCGTATTGGGCGCCCAGATTCGTGGTGCATCGGCCTTGCTGGAATTATCCGGCGTTTCACGTACAACATCGATCGTCGCGGTCGACTGTCTTGTGTTCGGATTATCGTTCGTTCGACTCTCCTCCCTTTCGTCCTTATTTGCGATCTGCCTGGGAGGATGCAACGCAATACTGGTCTACGCTCTAATCAGGGAACATCATCTGACCGTATGGCTCCATGCTCCAGAGAATTTCGCGCAGTCAGTTCACCTCAGGCCAATCGGCCATGTCAGCTTGACACTTCTTTCCGTCGTCGCACTAGTCATCTGTGGTGCGGACTATCAACAATTTCTGCTCAGGGCTCGCACGCCGTCGGACGCGCGCAGTGGCTGCCTGCTTGCCGCTGCTGTCGTCTTTGTTATAGGGTTTCTTCCCGCGTCAACGGTCATTGCCAATCGCGGATTGTGGCAATTGAACGTGCTGCCAGACCCGGCTCAAGCGGTGCCAATAGAACTCGCCCACACGCTCGGACATACCAGCGGTATCACGCTGCTGGCCGTCGCATTTGTGCTCCTGATAGCGGCCCTCGGCGCAGCATGCTCGATTCTCCTCGCTATGTCCGACGCGACCTCCACCTTATGGCCCGGTGCGTGTCGTCGAGCCGCCGTCGAGCGATTACTGCCTGTTCTCGCCGCGACATTGGTTGCTACCAGCGGGCAAAGCATTATCGACATGATGGTCATGCTGAACATCATCTACCTCGCCGCAGTCGGTCCGCTGCTCGGGCTAACGCTCCTAAACTGTCACATCACGTACCACGCCGCAAAGCGGTCGATGCTCACCGGATTCGGTATCGCAATGACGTGTTACCTAGTCCGATGGACAAACACTGTTACCCTGCATGAGTCGCTGACACTTGTACTTGCATGGCCCTGCGCATTGCTGGAAGTGCTACGGCACGGGCTACAGCGCTCAGAGCCCGCTCATCCCGGTTCATCACAACCCCTTGATTCCAAGCCAGTCACTCACCTGAGGCAACATCGTCAGTTTCCGGCGGAAGAGGATCGAGGAGCTGAATTAGCGTACGGCGCGCGTGACGGATCACAAGATCGCTAATGGCCTCCGCATTCTCAGGGGCAGTCTCCCAATGGTGCCAAAAAAGCTCGACAGCAACCTTGTGATGGGGCGCCAGGCGTACCAGCGTCCCAGCATCGATCAACGATTGCGCCTGCAAGCACGGAACGAGTCCGTACCCTACCCCGTTCTCGATCGCATTCAGTAGAGCTGTGGGAGATGGAAAGTAGTATGCCGCGTAGCCCTTTACCTTGAAGTCCAGCAATCGCTCAAGAAACAGCGCATGCAACCCGTCCTTCCGGTTAAACAACACCGCGGGTGCTGCCAGTACGCTGTGCAAGCCCAGACCTTGCGGGAAAAATTCTCGAGCAAAATCTGCATTTGCAACACATTCATATTCCATTACGCCGATAGACTCGGCGAGAAATCCCGTGGGAGGATCATTTGATGTCGAAACACATCCCATCGCTTCGCCACGCGCTAATAGCGGAAGCGTGTAATCCTGGTCATCAACCATAAGCTCCAGCGCAACTTTTGCTTTGGCGATTTCCCAAGCGACGGGTTCGAACCACGTTGCCAACGAATCAGCATTGACAGCGATGGCTATTCGAGGCCACGGTGCAGCCAATGGCTTGATGCGCTGTAAGGTATCGGCTTCGAGCACCTTGAGCTTTCGGATATGTCGAAGTAGCACCTCGCCCGCAGGCGTTGGGATATTGCCATCGCGTACCAATAGAGGTGACCCAAGCGCCTCCTCCAGCGCTTTAAGACGCTGCGACACGGCACCCCGCGTAACGTTTAAAGCCGCAGCGGCCTCTCCGAAGTGTCGCATCTCTACTACGGCTGCAAATGCTTCAAGTTGCTGACGATCGATAATCATGCTGCTCTTTCACTCGTCAATGCCGAGCCACGGATTCCTGACGAAATCTCCCCTCAACTTTTACGCACTTTCATTTACGGTAGTGCTCTCGTCAGTCGTCCAGACTGAATATCAATAAACTTCAACGGTTGCCTCAATTTCGACAGCCATACCAGAGGGCAAAGAGTTTGAGCCTGTTGCAATCCGCGCGTGCAAACCTGGCTCCCCTAGTACCGAATACATCAGGTCCGAGGCGCCGTTCATTACCTTCGCATGCTCGGTAAACGTTGACTCGCACTGAATAATTCCGGCCATACGAATAATCCGCACAATGCGGCTCAGATCGCCGTCGAGCATCCGGGAAAGATGACTCAGGATATTCAATGCACACAACTGCGCAGCTCGCTGACCGTCCTCGATGCTCAGATCGGTTCCAACTTTCCCGGCGTATCGAAGTTCGCTATCCCAGCGCGGTCCTTGACCGGCAACCTGGATAACGTTCCCCGAACGCACTGCAGGTAAATAACTGCCTCGAGGAACACTTGCAGGCGGTAGCGACAAGCCCAATTCTGCCAAACGTGCTTCCGTTGATTTCTTGCCATTCATTTGAGATGCCTCCTGTCGGGTTCTTTCAATTAGCGAACCTCAGCTCACTGCTTGAGCCAACGCGATTCGAAACACATCTGCGTCCACGTTTCCTCCGCTCGCCACCAGTACAACGGTCTTTCCGGATACATCTGCCTTGCCACTGAGCACCGCCGCGAGGGGAGTTACACCGCCGGGTTCAACAACAAGCTTCAGCGTGTCAAAGGCTACGCGCATCGCACGACGCACCTCATTGTCGTCAACGACCAAACTTCCAGAGAGAAGCCGCTTGTTGATTGGGAACGTCAGTTCACCCGGCGATATAGTTTGCAAGGAATCGCAAATCGACTGTGCCCCGGGGGCATTTGAAACTTGCTTGCCTTCTGCCAACGAACGCGCGGTGTCGTCGAACCCTGCCGGTTCGACAGCGTAGATTCTTGCTTGCGCGCATTGTGCGTGAATCGCTGTTGCGACGCCTGCAATCAGGCCTCCACCGCCTGCCGCTGCGAGGACAATTTCCGCCGTTGCACCAATTTCCTGCAGCTGCTGAACGATTTCCAGTCCAATGGTCCCTTGCCCGGCCATGATGCGAGGGTCGTCATAAGGCGGAACCGTAACGGCACCTGTGCGTTCTGCAATATCACGCGCAATAGCTTCGCGGTCGTCGGCTCTGCGATCGAACAGCCGCACTGTTGCGCCGTAATTTCGCACACCGTCGATTTTGGCACGCGGTGCGTCCGACGGCATGACGATGGTAGCTTTCATGCCCAACCGAGCGCATACGGCCGAAATTGCCAGTGCGTGATTGCCCGAGGAAAAGGCAACGATACCGAGTGGCCGCTGCTCATCGGTCATCTGAAGCACGCGGTTGCATGCTCCGCGATATTTGAATGAACCCGTTTTCTGAAGATTTTCCGCTTTGACAAGTACCCGAGCACCTGCCAAACAGTTCAACGCTTCACTCTCTAGCAATGGCGTACGAACGACATACTGCTGAATTCGAGCGTGAGCAGCTTGAATGTCTGCAACGGAAAGGTCGCGAGCAGCAGAATCGGTCATAGTATTTCTGAGTGGAGTGGTGACTACGGGAACATCAATTGATTTAGCCAAGCGATTGCAACAACAACCTATTCGCCAGATCTTACAGCGCTGAAGGTCGTTGGATGATCACGCATGACGTTACGTCCATGCAGTTGGTAAGGAGCTAGGTCAAGTGCGGGGGCGCGGCGGCACAGTGTATCCACGACAAGTTTCGAAGACGCCGCCGCAAGCGTGAATCCAAGTGACCCTTGCCCGGTGTTGAGCCACAGATTGGAAAGATGCGTCGGCCCCAAGAAAGGCTTGCTATCAGGGGTCGTCGGTCGCGCCCCGGTCCAAATCTGGGCAGCACTGTAATCGCCGGCCTCGGGCATTGTGCTTTCCGCTTGCGACTTCAGAAGTTGGATGCGTGTAGCGTCCTCACGAGACCCTTCCGGGGTCATGTCGACCATCCCAGCAATCCGGAGTTGTTGACCAAGTCGCGCATAGACAATCTTGTGATGCAGGTCAGTTACACTAATGTCAGGAGCAACATTACCTTCACCGACCGGAACTGTCAGGCTGTAGCCCTTTAGTGGAAGCATCGGCAGCCGGATACCCAGCGGCCTCAAAAGTTCGCGGCTGCCGTTGCCCAGCGCCACGACATATTCGTCCGCGACGATGTCACCGTTGGACGTGAGCGCTGCAACGATTTTGCCGTTTTCCTGACGCAAGCCGCGAAGAGAAGTTTCGTACAAGAAACGTACGCCCAACTCCTCCGCCGCCGTTCGACCCAGTTCTCGGGTAAAGAGAAAACAGTCACCAGTCTCCTCGGACGGCGTGTAGATGCCACCAACAAGCTTGTCTCCAATCGAAGCGAGTGCTGGTTCTGCGCTCACGCACGCTGTGGCGTCAAGCGCGGTTTGCTCAGTACCAAAGCTGGCCTGGAACTCCATCAGCCTGCGCGCACCGTCGAATTCGTCCGCATCCCGATATACGACCAACTTGCCACTCTTGCGAAAGGCGAAATCGATTTGCACATCCGTCATCAATTGGTGCATCGTCTCCCGGCTGTACGCGCCTAGCTGCAGCAACTCGATAGTGGTCTGGCGACTGCGAGCTCGCGTACAGTTTCGAAGGAATTCGGCACACCAGGCCCACTGAGCGAAATCGAGACTGGGGTGAAATCGCAACGGCGCACTTCGACTTAGAAGCCAAGCAGGTAAATGACTCAGAACGGAGGGTCCGGCCAACGGAGCGACGTAGCTGTAACTTAACTGACCTCCATTGGCGAAGCTAGCCCCTACACCGGTCTCAGAGCGCTGCTCCACCACGGTGACCTTGAAACCTTCCCGGGCGAGGAAATAGGCAGTGGTAACGCCGACCACACCACCACCGAGGACGCATACGTGCATTTGTCTCTTGCTCGAAAGTTTGTCCCGGACTACCCGCCGGGACACGTCGGGCGCCCAACAATTCCGGCGCAAGAGCAGTATGGGATGACGAGCTGCGCGTCGCAATTGACAAATCAACGCTCGGCATAACCGTGAGTTAAGCGTCGCCTAAAAGTCGCTCCTTTGGCGTTTCGCCCCATCCCATAATGTAGCTAGATAGGGGTAAGTCTCTACAGGCTACCGCGAACCCAGAGCACCGTCCGGTGGCCCCGTATAACCAGTAGTTATGCTACGCAAAAAAACACATTAACTTCGGATGTGAGTGCTGACATGGGCACTCTCGCCGTCACTGCAGCAGACTGATAGCCAATCTATAGGGTAAACTTATTTACGTCTTTTACGGTTAAACCGACCCGTCGTCGGTCAGGCACCAGCGGTTGAGGGAGACGTCAACCCAAGAGCCGACCTTCTTCACTGGTAGCATTGACATATGCGTCTGCGTCACATCGAAGTTTTTCACGCAGTAATGCAAGCCGGCTCCCTTTCAGGTGCCGCCGATCTCCTGAGCATCTCCCAGCCAGCAGCAAGCAAAATGCTCGCGCAAGCCGAGCATAGCCTCGGCGTTGCGCTCTTCAAACGCCTGCCAGGGGGTCTGAAGCCCACACCTGAAGCACTGCTGCTGTTCCAGGAGACGAAGACCTTATATCTGAGCCTCGAGCGCGTTAAGACTCTCGCCAGAAACCTTTCTTCACATCCGGGAGGGGTTCTGAGAATCGGCTGCATCCACAGCCTCGGTCTGAGCCTTATTCCTCAGGCGGTAGCCGCTTTTACGCGGCTTTGCCCAGATGTTTCGATAAACATCCGCACCGAGAACAGTGAAACCCTGTCAGCCTTACTGCTGGCTCAGGAGATTGACGTTGGCATAGCCTTCGAACCACCCCCAAAAGCTGGCATCGCAATCGAGGAACTAGGTAGAGCAACCGCCGTGTGCGTCGGATTGGACGATGGCAGCGCCAACGACCGTACCAAATGCGTCCATCTCGAAGATCTGGATTTTTCGAATTGGATTGGTCTAGATGCGACAGACCCTCTTGGAGCTAGAATAAATGCAACGCTAGCTAGTCTCGACAAGCGCGACATCTCACCCGTCATCGTGGTGAAGACCTACTATCTAGCTCGGGCGCTTGTCGAGTGTGGCGTGGGTTTTACTATCATTGATGAGTACACCGCGAGGGGGATGGGCGGCCGTAGCTCAATCAGCGACATCGAACCCGCTTTCTCAATCGGCGTAAGCACAATGACGCCGGCAAGCACCGCTGGCACGCATGCCTTGAAGGTGTTCGTCCAGCAGCTCGCCGAACGCATGGTGAAGACGTAACGATCGACATCACCGATAGTGCAGTCGTTCGCAAGCTGCCGATCATTGTGAATAAGGCAACGCGACGTCGTATTTGCATCGCCTCATTCACTTCGCGTTGCTGTCGCCCCTAGTGTGTACAAAAGAATCACGAAGCCAGACCATGTTAACTCAGTACACAGCTATCTGACGCAGGCAAAGGAGCGCGCCCCCCCTCACCGATTGTGCGGCGGCGTCAATCGAGAGTGATGGGCCACTTCGGAAGGACGGCTTTCCGGTAAGTCAACTGGTCGTAGCGTGGAGTCGCTGAGCCGGGGGCGCCGACATAAAGTACCCGGGTCGAGATAGTGGAGAACGAAGCATAGAAATGCTGTGCCGACTTCACGACAACGACCTTCTTGCTGGCAATGTCACAGCCAAGGCCCGTGAAAACATCTACGTTGATTGCTTGGGTCCGGACGGAAATAAGCACGCACTCGACGCCTTCGATATCAATCAACGCAGAATCGCCAACAAGCAGGGGTTCGCCTGTCTGCCCCGTCATAACGTGGTCCCGCTTCAGCACTTTCACCAAACAAGCGGCATCGACCGGATCACCGGACATCGGGCTAATCTTCCCGCCAATCCGCAGGGACATGCGCGCGCCGACTCCCGCGCTGAAGGCCATCTGCACGGCGATAGGGTCCCAGAGCGGACCAAGAGCAGCGTTGGAAATTTTTCGCTCAAGCAACCGTTTGAGAATGAAGGTAGAGTCTCCCGCCGCCCCACTGCCCGGATTGTCCGCTCGGTCGGCAAGAATGGCTGGCGTAGGCCCCTCGGCCAATGCGATGTCCAGCGCGTCGTCGACGGAAAGATAGTTGACACGCAGCTTGTCGCGCAGCGAAATCAACTCGTCCGCCAAATTTTTTGCCAGTGTTTGTGCAGCGGCCTTGTCGCTGTCCGTGTACACGAGGACCTTCGTGCCCATCGAAGGCACGTCGCCGGTCGCGAATCCTTGGATAGCGGAGAGCGAAAGCACACCGTCTTTGCCTTCCATCGCGCTTAGTTTGTCCACGAAGCTGCGGCCCGGATCTCTCGACGTGTGGATGGGCACGACCATCTTCGTGTCGACTACCGCCGCAACGGGCTGAATCTCGCCAGCAAACGCCTTGACACAAAGGTCCACGAGTTCGACTGCCCGTTCTTTGATATCCGTGTGAGGGTATTCTTTGTACGCAATGAGCAAGGTGGCGTTGTCAACCATTTCGCTGCTCAGATGGGCGTGCGGGTCGAGCTCGGCGCCAATGACTGCGCTTGGTCCAACGAGTTGGCGAACGCGCGCGATGAGGTCGCCTTCGCAGTCGTCATAGCCATCAGCGACCATTGCCCCATGAAGCCCCAGCAGCACAATGTCGACCGGCAAGACCCTTTTCAGGTCAGAAAGCAACTCGTCACGCAAACTCTCATATGCCACGCGAGTCGTTAGGCCGCCGGGCTGAGCTCCCGTGAACATTCCCTCGAGCAACGTCCAACCTTCCTCGCGAGCGCGCTCCCTCGCGATAATCAGAGGCGCGGCATACCGGGTCATTTGTTCGGGATGCTGCCCTGCGGGATAGTAGCCGCCTGCCCGGAACTCATCGAGGCCGGTCGGCAACGGTGAGAAAGTGTTGGTTTCAGTCCCAATCCCGGCGCAGAAGACTCGCATCATTCCCCCTTTTTCGCACTGCAAGTGCGGCAATCCATAATAAATGGGCGCTATCGCGCCCGCGTCGATCAAGTGTGCTCCCCGGACGAAACCGAGACAAATGAAAAAACGAACGGCGCCTTAACCTCTAGTTATGCCGAAGCGCACCAGAATGTATGAGGTTTGCTGCCTGCGACATCCGAATACGCCTAACGACCCACCCGCATAACTTCCAGCTATGCCCGACATCATATTTTCATTAGACGCGTTAATTTGGATTGAGCACATTGTATGTATGCAGATGTGCGAAGGGCGTGTCGTCTGCTACCCAATAAGTTTCGGAGACAGTGATGGGAGATCGGTTTAGTCGGGCACAGAAGACCGCAGTGATAGCGGGCCTGTTTCTCGCGTGGGTGGTCGGCTACGCTGACCGCATTCTCATGAGCGTAGCGCTCGTGCCAATTTCGCATGAGTTCGCATTGTCGGCCCGCGAGGCGGGAATGCTTCTGAGCGCATTCTACTTTAGCTACGCGATCATGCAACTTGCGGGCGGGTGGCTTTCTGACCGGTACGGTTCGAGAATCGTCGTGGTCGTCTGTATCGTGATGTGGTCGATCTTTACGGGTGCCACGAGCCTCGCATGGTCCTTCGCATCTCTGCTGGTTATCCGGTTCATGTTCGGCATCGGTGAAGGTAGTTTTTCCCCTGCGAGTTCCGTAACGGTAGCGGAAGTTTTTCCCAAAAAGCAGCGTGCGCGTGCAAAGTCCTTTCTTGTTTCGACGACGTTCTTGGGCAGCGCAGCCGGTTCGGCGATCATCGCGACCTCTGTGAACAAGCTCGGCTGGCGCGGTGCTTTCGAGATTCTTTCAGTCGTTGGCGTCGCTGTCGCGGTCATTCTCTGGGTTAGCTTGCGCAGCGGCATTGGCGCACAAAAGGAAGCCAATGCCGATCGCCCTCGTATTATCTGGCGCTCCGTTCTTCGGTCGCCGCTGGCGTGGAAGCTTACAGCAGTCTGGTTTTTCACCAGCGCGCTTCATGTCGGTGTTCAATCGTGGATGCCTACGTACCTGATGACGAACTATCACATCAGCCTGAAGCAAGCCGGATTTGCCCTGGTCGTCCCGAACCTTCTTGCCTTCATCGGTGCAAACGCCGTTGGCTTTCTCCTTGACAAGCTTGACCGGCGCTTTGAAAAAGGCTGTCTCGTCGTTGGCTCCGCGCTCAGCACGGTCTTTCTGGTATTGATGATTACGACCACGCAAGTCTGGTTGCTGATCACGTACTGGACGCTTTTTTCGCTGTCCTTCAACCTGGTTTATGCAACGGTTTTTGCCACTCCTTTGCGCCGCGTTCCAGAGCATCTCATCGGCAGTACGTCTGGCCTGATGAACTTTGGTGGCCAAATGGCTAACTCCATCTTTCCAGTGACAATGGGTGCACTTATCACTGCCTCTGGCGGCGCTTTTTTCTCCGCGTTCTATCTACTTATTGCGGTAGGTGTGCTCTCCATCGTTGCATCGCTGATGTTCAAGGTGCCAAACGACAACAGTTCATTTTCCGTCTCCGAAGAGCTTGTGCGGAAAGCGCACTGACGCGCAGGAAAAAGCGGTTCAGGGTGCAGCAAATCTGTTGATGGAAAACCCCGATGTCGCGCTTCGCAATTTTCCAGCCAGGAGCAAACCATTTGCTGCTGCGATTGGTATGCGAAGCGCGGCCATGGCGGGCCGGGCTCGCGATAGTCTCTCTCGTGATAAGACCCGGTGATTTCGGAACGTTCCTGTGCTCCAAGGGAAGCACGCACTAGCTCAAAGCAAACTCAATCACGTGTTACCTACCGCTGGAGATATCGGTTAGCGCTCCATTTTTTCAAAAAAATTAGTAGTCCATATATTTATGTAGTTAAACCGTTTGGAGAAAAAACACACATGAATCAAAATAAAAATGCACTGGGTAAGCCTTTATACGTGTTGGGTGCTGCCGCTGCGATCGGTCTGTGTGGCGCGCCGGCGTCGGCAAACGCTGAAAGCAGCGTTACGCTTTACGGCATCGTCGACGTTGGTATTGCCTACGTGAACAACACCACGACAGGAGGCTCGCAGACTGCACTTGCCTCCGGGAATTTTTCGGGTTCCCGGTGGGGCTTGAAAGGCGTCGAGGATCTCGGTGGAGGTGCCAAAGCGATCTTCGATCTCGAGGACGGCTTCAATGTGAATGATGGCACTACTGCGCAATCCACGAAAGGCCTAGGCACCAATCCGACGACGACTGCACGGCTTTGGGGACGTCAAGCATGGGTCGGGTTGGCCTATAAGAACCACCAGTTGACGTTCGGCCGGCAGAACACGCTGCTCTTTGACCAGGCGATCTCCTTCGATCCGTTTGGTGCAGCAACGCGTTACTCCTCGTTGGCAGTCGATTCCGCCTTTGCAGGACGGGCCGATGATTCGATCAAGTATGTCGGCAAGTTCGGCCCGATCACCGCCGCGGCAATGTACAGCACGCGTTACGATACCGGCTATGGCAGCGAAGTTCCAGGCGCGGAGCTAACCGGGCGCCTCTTCAGCGGCTCACTCACCTACGCCTCTGGGCCACTCGCAGCGAGCGTTCTGTACGAGCAGCGCAACAGCAATACAGTGGCCACGAATACGGACACAGAAAAGCGTGCCTCAGCGGCCGCGACGTACACGTTCGGGCCGGTGAAGGGTTTCGCTGGATATCGTTATCTCTGGACCAACAATGCTTTCCTGCCGACCAATCCGATCGCGGTGAAAAACGGTTCGGATGTTACAACTGCCAGCGTGTTCTGGGCCGGCGCTCAATATTTTGTCACACCGGCATTCGCGCTGACCGGAGCGGCCTACTACCAAGACGTGCATGCGACCAATGCCGATCCATGGATGGCCGTTTTGTCCGCCGACTATTTCCTCTCGAAGCGGACCGACCTGTATGCAAACGCGGCCTTCGCGCGCAACAAGAATGGTTCCAACCTCGGGGTCACCGGATACGGAACCGCTGCTCCGGGCTATGACCAGACTGGGTTCGTGGTTGGCATCAGGCACAAGTTCTAACGAAACAAAGGCCGGCGCTGCAGTTCACTTCGAACAAGTGCCGGCCAGGTGGCCGCTCACGCAACTACCGTTGGCGCTATTCCAACGGCCTGAGCGCTACAGAGAAAGCGTTACGAAGCTCTGTTTGATGGAGCGAGAGATGATGCAGCTCGTCACTTGCGATTCACTGATCTATGGATTTTGCATCCGCTTTGCGAGTTGCTGCGTTAGTACCTTAAGGGCTTGCGTTCCAGGATTGCTCGACGAAGTCATAACATACACGCCGATCGACATCTCCGGCTGGAGTTGGACCACGGGGCTACTTCCCCCGGCAGCCTTGGCGGTAAATTCGTCAATTATTGTGAAGCCCATTCCGCTATCCACGAGCGCCTTCGCAACGTAGTAGGTCTTGACTTCAATCATGGGTGCGCAATTGCGCATGTCCAGACTCGCGAGCGTGGAGTTTATTTTTAATCCCAGTGGATCAGTAGAATCCAAACCTATCCACTTGCTAAAGTCCAAGTCGACGAGATGGACTGGTTCCTGACGGTTTTCGTAACCCGCGCCTATAGGTCCTACGAATACGGCTCGCGCCTTGCCGAGCTCCTCGATGGCAATTCCCGCCCTTGCAGTTGGCTCAAAAGCGACCGCGACGTCGATCTCCTGAGCTAGGAGCAGCGCCGAAAGAGTTTCGTTGTTCTCCGTGCGCAGACTGATAGAAACGCCCGGACAGAGGCGTGCAAAGTCGGCGACGGCCTGCGGAACAGGGCCTAAGCCAAGGCTGGGGATACAGCCTATACGCAATAGCCCCCCCGGATGAGACAAGAGATTGCGAGCAAGATTCCTTACCCTTTCAAGGCTCGAGTACAGGCTCTTCGTTTCTTGGAAGAGCAGGATCGCTTCGGGAGTCGGCTTGAGACCGCCCGGCAAACGCTTGAAGAGAGCTATGCCAAGACTATGCTCGGCCTGCGCAAGTATTTTGCTAGCTGCGGGTTGTGAAATGCTCAGAAGGTCAGCCGCTCCGGAAAGCGAACCGGCCTGCATGATTGCATGAAAGATCTCGATATGGCGGAGACGCATATTGATACCAACAACGAAGATGATTAGCTCGCAGGCAAGCTTCTGGCTCCTTGGGAGTGGAGAATGCCGACTCGTTCATACCGCGTCGCTATCAGACGAAAAGAAGGGTTCTATACGAACGAGAGAAATCGTCGGGAACGAGGTCTCCCGAACTCTTCGGCAGAGCGTCGAGTACTTTAACCTTGCACTTCAGCGACCGATGCAGGGATCATCGATCTCGATATTGAGCAACGCAGAACTCATGGATTTCCCGTGTGCATCGAGCGCGAGCGAGCGCGTGACGCCGCCCCCTAGTGCATGACGAAGGACAAAATTTAATGCACCGAGAAGCGGCAATTCATAGCGCTGGACATCACCTTTCACAACGTCCCCGAGATGTGCTTTTACGCGCTCGGGCGTTAACTGATCGCGAAGATGAGCGTAGTGCGTCGAGTCATAACAGATGACTGACACATTCAACGTGTTTCCTTTATCGCCTGTGCGGCCATGGGCAAGTTCACGAAGCTTCACTGAATTACTCCACAAATTCAAAAGTAGGAGACAGATATTCACGGGGCAACAACACGGACTGCACAGCAATTACTTCGCGTGTTGCCTTGCTCACCCCGCCGCCGCCAGCGGGACCATTGGTGTAGAGCGTCTCGACTTCGTTGCCAATGCGCGCTGCATCTCTAGCGTTCGACACTCGTCCGGCAACGCGTACTCGCACCTCGAAAGGCTCGTTATACGAACTACTTATTGATTCGCCATATAGAGCGTTGATGCCGATGAGATCAAAGCGCAACTCGCTAGTGGAAACACCCGTGAGCGCAAGACGCTCGCGAACGATCTCGAGCGCAAGGCGTGCACGCGCTACCGCACCGGGGCCACCGTAGGAGATCTGCCCCTCGCCTATATAGCCGTCAACATACGCAACAGAGACCTTCAGAGTATCTGTGGCAGGGGATCCGCGTCCGCCCGAAATACGTACGCGGTCGTGGGCTTCCTTCGTGATGTTGATTTGCGAGAAATCAGCGACAACGTCGGGCTGGAAATATCGGCTTGGATCATGGATCTCGTAGAGCAGTTGCTCCTTGCACGTTGCCTCGGTAACACAGCCGCCGGACTGAGGTATCTTCGTAATGACAACCGTACCGTCGTCGCTGACTTCCCCAATGGGAAAGCCAAGAGTTGCGAGACCGCTGACGTCTTTGTAGCCCGGATCAGCAAAATAGCCACCCGTCACTTGGCCGGCGCACTCAAGAAGGTGGCCAACAGCAGTGGCCTGTCCAAGCGTATCCCAATCGTCCATGCTCCAGCCGAATTCATGGATCAGCGGCGCCACGAAGAGTGACGGGTCGGCCACGCGACCCGTCAACACAATGTCCGCCCGTGCAGCCAGAGCGCGAACAATGGGGGCTGCGCCGAGATAGGCGTTCGCGGAGACAATCCGGTCCGCGTATGCCTTCACTTCGTCGCCCGTTTCCTCGAAGCACAGCCCGGATTCCAGTACCGCATCAAGAACGTCGTCACCGGTGACGGCTGCGATTCTCAAACCCTCAATGCCGAGCGAGCGTGCAATCGCAGCCGTCTTGCGAGCAGCTGCGCGCGGGTTTGCTGCACCCATGTTGCTAACGATACGCACGCCATTGGCGACTGCTGTCGGCAGTACCGACCTCATGCGCGCTTCAAGTAGGGGGTCGTAGCCAAGCTCAGGGTCATTCCGACGCGCCTGCTGTGCGAGGGCAATCGTACGCTCCGCCAAGCACTCGTACACGAGATAGTCGAGTGCGCCATGAGTCGCAAGCTCGACCGCGGGTTCGATGCGATCACCAGAGTAGCCCGCGCCCGCGCCTATTCGCACGCGTCTGTGAGAGGAAGTCGTTACCACGGCAAGAGTACCTCGAAGCGTTGTTGAAAATGACAGATGTCCGGAAGATCGCCGGCTAAATGAACCGGGATCGCTGGCCGATAGAACTCAATGAAGCAACACTGCTGCGCCTTGCTTTTTGATGTCCACCAGCGTAAGTTAAGAGAAGCAATTACACAATTGAAATGATTTTATTGAATCAATAACAAATTGTAATTTAATCCATGGACGTAAACCTCCGGGACATCCGCGCGCTTGTAGCTGTGGTCGAGGAAGGCAACTTCACGCGTGCCGCAAAGCGCCTGCACCTTTCACAGCCAGCCTTGACAGTTCAGATACGGCGACTCGAAGAGGCGATCTATACGCGCCTGCTAGACCGCAACAGCCGCAATGTCGCCCTGACGCCTGCAGGGCGCGAACTGTTGCCGCTATTGCACAGGTCATTGCGCGAAATGGAGAACGTACTTCGGGACGCGCGCGCGCTTGGGGATGGCAAGAGCGGCACCATACGCATCGCCTGCCTTCCGACATTTGCGGCAAGCGTTCTGCCAGAGTTGATTTTAGAGACGAGGCGGGATGTCCCTCGTGCAGAATTCTTGATTCGGGACGTTGTAGCTGGGATGGTGAACGCTCTTGTGCAAAGCGAAGAAGTCGACATCGGCCTCACGGGTGGAGAAATCCTCGACCCGTCGTTGGAGACGCTGTACACCGGGGTCGACAGGCTAGTTGCCGTTTTGCCCAAATCGCATCCACTAGCGAAGAAGCGCCTCGTAGATCTTAAGCAACTCGTTCAATCCCCACTCGTCCTTATGGCGCCCGGTACTGGCGTTCGCGCGGTGGTTGACGCGGCGCTTGGAACGTTGCGCAATGTGACGGAGGTCGCATCCGAGCCTACCTACATGACAACCGCCGTAGCGATGGTACGCGCGGGACTGGGTGTGACGATTTTGCCGGAGAACTCGCGAGAGGTGCGAACAGAGCCCAGTCTTGTGATTAGGCACATCGACGATGCTGGCTTTATTAGGCCGCTTGCCATCGTAAAGAAACGCGGAAGAACACTACCGCCTCTGACTGAACGGTTTGTAGAGGCGATGCACCAAAGGTTAGTGACGAAAGACGTGGATTGCTCGCATTGACTGAGTGAGGCCCATTGACCGCATACGAAGTCGCGAATGAAGTAAAAAGGAGGACAAATTACACTTTCGTATGGTTACAGGAAACCTCCTTGGTTATGCGATTTTCGGACATCGTTTCACTCTTGAGCGCGATGTTTTCATTGCGTGTTGGTGGAGCTCGGGAATCCAGTAGGAGACACGAACTCCAGCACGCGTCGGAGACCTTCGGCAATGACTTCGTCGACGCGTGCGATCCCCGCCGACCGACAGGCTGGGTAGCGTCGATGAATAGCGTATAGGAAGATGGAAACGAATTTCGAATCCAACGCAGTCGGCGCCGGAGATGCCGAGAAGGTCCACCGGAATCCGGCGATCATTTGATGGTCGTTTTGTGGGTCGCAGAAAAACAAAACCCCGCAGAGCCTTGACTCTGCGGGGTTCCACCGCCATTTCTGGCGGAGACGGAGGGATTCGAACCCTCGATCCAGGTTTTGGCCCAGATGCTCCCTTAGCAGGGGAGTGCCTTCGACCTCTCGGCCACGTCTCCCAAACTTTCTGTCGCACAGGGAGTCAGTGCGACGAAGCCAAGATAATAGCGGGCCGTGCCGATAAGGTCAATGTCTGGAGAACATTTTTTGTGCCAGCAGCGAGATGAGCGACATAATCTGTTCACATCGGCGGCACAAAACAAACGGGGCGCTTCCGCGCCCCGCTATTTCCGCAATTTACGCCTGATCCAGTTCGAACGCCTTATGCAGCGCGCGCACCGCGAGCTCCATATACTTTTCGTCGATCAGCACCGAAATCTTGATTTCGGACGTCGAGATCATCTGGATGTTGATGCCCTCTTCCGACAGCGTGCGGAACATCTTGCTCGCGATGCCGACGTGCGAGCGCATCCCCACGCCGACCACCGACACCTTCGACACCTTCGGGTCGCCCAGCACCTGCTCGGCCTGCACATGCGCCTTCACCTGGTTGCTGAGAATGTCGATCGCGCGCTGGTAGTCGCCGCGGCCGACCGTGAACGTGAACGCCGTCTTGCCGTCGACGCTCTGGTTCTGGATGATCATGTCGACGTCGATATTCGCGTCCGCCACCGGGCCGAGAATCTGATACGCGATGCCCGGCTTGTCCGGCACCCCCATCACGGCGATACGAGCTTCGTCGCGCTGGAACGCGATGCCCGAGATGACTGCTTTTTCCATGGTCTCGTCTTCTTCAAAAGTAATCAGGGTGCCCGACTTCATTTCGTCGCCGAGCGGCATCAGCGGATCGGTCAGGCTCGACAGCACGCGCGTCTTCACCTGATATTTGCCGGCGAATTCCACCGAGCGGATCTGCAGCACCTTCGAACCCAGGCTGGCCATTTCCAGCATTTCTTCGAACGTCACGCGATCGAGCCGGCGCGCTTCTTCGACCACGCGCGGGTCGGTCGTGTACACGCCGTCGACGTCGGTATAAATCAGGCACTCGTCGGCCTTCAGCGCGGCCGCCACCGCGACCGCCGAGGTGTCCGAGCCGCCGCGGCCGAGCGTCGTGATATTGCCTTCGGGATCGATACCCTGGAAGCCGGTGATCACCACCACCTTGCCCGCTTCGAGGTCGCGCAGCACGCGCTCGCCGTCGATTTCGCTGATGCGCGCCTTCGTGAACGCGCTATCGGTCTTGACCGGCACCTGCCAGCCTGCATAGCTGACCGCGTCGACGCCGGCTTCCTGCAGCGCGATCGCGAGCAGACCCGAGCTGACCTGCTCGCCCGTGGCGGCGATCATGTCGAGTTCGCGCGGGCTCGCCTGAGTCGTGATTTCTTTCGCGAGGCCGAGCAAGCGGTTGGTTTCGCCGGACATTGCCGACGGCACGACGACCATCTTGTGGCCGGCCTTGTGCCATTTCGCGACGCGCCTGGCGACGTTCTTGATGCGCTCGACCGAGCCCATCGAGGTGCCGCCGTATTTATGTACGATGAGTGCCATTGTCGTTCTGAACTGGAAGAGAAACCGCGCTGGCGCGCTGGAGACGACCGCACAGAAAGCACAGGGGCGACGTCTCGTGAACGGCGGCAAGTGTATGGCGGCGTAGATGCAGCGCGCGTGCAGCACGCGCGGATTTGCCCGGGAATGAGATCGCTAATGGCGGGTCGGAACTGGACGGCAACGACGGATCACGCTCGCAAACCGGTGACAGCGACAAAAGCGACGGCGAAATCGGGTCGGGCAAACAAGCTAAAGTACCTGATTAGGCGCAAAAAGACAAGCCACGAGGACCGTTCAAATGCGTCGAATCGGGCTTGCAGGAGCCTGTTTTGCGTGGATTTACGCCCTATTTCACCACTTCGTCTTTTGCGTGCGTGAATCGCAGCCCCCTCGCGAACCCAACGTGCACCCATCGCGCGATCGTCCAACCGCTCAGGCAATCAGCAGGTCTTCGCGCCAGATGATCCGCACGCGCGCCTCGTCCGCAGACACAGCTTCGCCCAAGATCGCGCGATTCACGCCGATGTGCGGCACGAACAGCAGTTCATCGCCGACATAAAGCAGCGGCACGTCGCGCTTCCATGCCGGAATGCCGCGCTCCTGGAACAGGTTCTTCAGCGTTCGGCTGGGTGCCGCGGGCGAACCCATGCGCATACGCTCGCCGCCGCAGCGCGCCCGCGCGCTGAGCGAAGCGCGCTGAAGCACGGCGATGGAAACGATGTCCGCGGATTCGACGTGCTTATTCGAGGCTGAGTTGTTCGAAGCGTTGGCGTTGGCGGTGACGTCATCGGCGGTGGCATCCAGCAAGGCGAACACGAAGGTGCCGCGCCACTGCGGCAAATACCAGACTTCCTGCCCCTGCCACACGAGTTCGCTGACCTCGCGCTCGACGAGCGCGGTTTCGTCGGCGGGCTCGCTGCTGTCGCCCGCTTCCCAGTAGACGACCCCGCGATAGCTGCGCAACGCATGCCCCGCATGATCGACACGCAGACGATGCCCGTCCTCGCTCGCGCCGGCTTCGCGCAACTGACGCAGCGCATCGGCAAGCCGCGCGCTCGATGCCGCGACGAAACCGAGCGTGCGCATCCAGTAGCGCAGCAGGTTCAGCGCGCGCTCGTCGTCGAGTGCGAGCAGCGCGTGCTGTGCAAGCGCGCGTCCCTCGTCGCGCGAAGCCGTTTCCATGTCGATGCGCGCGAGCGTATCGAGCAGACGCTGCGCCGAAGCCGCGTGCGCGGCCGTGCGGGCCAGCGCGTCACGAAAGCCGGGAAAGTGGACCGCGAGCGCCGGCGTCACTTCATGGCGCAACGCATTGCGCGCATAACGCGTGTCGGCATTCGATTCGTCGTCGATCCAGCGCAGCCCGCGCGCGCTTGCGTAGCGCTCGATCTGCGCGCGCAGCAGATGCAGCAACGGCCGCACGCGCGTCGCCACGGCGTTCGACGGCAGAAACTCCGGCGCCATCGCCGCCAGTCCCGCCAGCCCCGCACCGCGCAGCAACTGCAGCAACACGGTCTCGGCCTGGTCATCGGCATGCTGTGCGAGCCATAGCGTGCGAATGCCACGCGCCGCGCACATCGCATCGAGCGCGCGATAACGCGCATCGCGCGCGGCGGCTTCGATGCTCACGCCCCGCGTGCGCGATACCTCGACACGCTGTGCTTCGAATTCGACACCGCGTTCGTGCGCAAACGTCTCGCAGTGCGCAAGCCATGCATCGGCGCGAGGGCTCAATCCGTGATGCACATGCAATGCGACCACCCGCGACGCACCCGCGACGCGCACTGCCGCATCGAGCAGCACGCTCGAATCGACGCCGCCGCTGAATGCGACGGCGATGCGCGCGCGGCCATGGGATACGTCCGCTGCATGGGACACCTCACGCCCATCAAGCGCGGACAGCGCCGCGCCGAGCGCCTCGATCACGAGGCGCTCGGCGGATGAGTCGGCGGTAGTGGTCACGTCGTGAGCGCGGGAAGCGCCGGTGGACGAAAAAGGTTGACGAAAGAAGCAGGCCAACGCGCGCGGGCTTAGGCGCCCGGCGTCGTTTCCTTGAATTTGCCGTACGCCATCAGCCGTTCGAAACGGCGTTCGCGCAGGTCGTGGGTGCTCATGCCCTGGAACTGGCGCAGCGAATCGGCAAGCGCACGGCGCAGCATCGCGGCCATGCCCTTCGGATCGCGATGCGCGCCGCCGAGCGGCTCGTTGACGATCTTGTCGATCAGCCCCAGCGCCTTCAGACGATGCGCGGTCAGGCCCAGCGCTTCCGCCGCTTCCGGCGCCTTGGCGGCACTCTTCCACAGGATCGACGCGCAGCCTTCCGGCGAAATCACCGAGTAGGTCGAGAACTGCAGCATCAGCACGCTGTCGGCCACCGCGATCGCGAGCGCGCCGCCCGAGCCGCCTTCGCCGATGATCGTCGCGATCAGCGGCGTCTTCAGTTCGGCCATCACGTACAGATTGCGGCCGATCGCTTCGGACTGGCCGCGCTCTTCCGCGCCGATGCCGGGATACGCGCCCGGCGTGTCGATGAACGTAAAGATCGGCAGGCCGAATTTCTCGGCGAGGCGCATCAGGCGCTCGGCCTTGCGATAGCCTTCCGGACGCGGCATGCCGAAGTTGCGCAGCGCGCGCTCCTTGGTGTCGCGGCCCTTCTGATGACCAATCACCATGCAGGCGTGGCCGTTGAAACGCGCAAGGCCGCCGACGATCGAGAGGTCATCCGCGAAGCTGCGGTCGCCATGCAGTTCATGGAAGTCGGTGAACAGCTCGCTCACGTAGTCGAACGTGTACGGGCGCTGCGGATGACGGGCGATTTGCGAAACCTGCCACGGTGTGAGGTTCGCGTACAGATCTTTGGTGAGCTGCTGGCTCTTCTTGGACAGCCGCTCGATCTCTTCCGAAATATCGACGGCCGAGTCGTCCTGCACGAAGCGCAATTCTTCGATCTTCGCTTCGAGTTCAGCGATCGGCTGTTCGAAATCCAGAAACGTGGTCTTCATTGGTTGTAATCCTTGGACTTGCCGGGCAGCGCGTATTCTAACCGCGCGCGCCGATGTCAAAGCCTTTTCGCAACTATCGATATCGCCTGCGCGATAGTCTTTGAAACGCGGCCTCGTTTCCTGTTCTCTCAGTAGTCGACCGGCAACGGATCGAGACTACGCCACATATACCAGGTCGCGACAGTGCGCCACGGCTCCCAGTTCGCGGCAACCTCGCGCGCCTCGCTGCGCGTGACCGGTTCGCCGCTGAAATAGTTGACGCTGATCGCGCGGATCAGGCCGAGGTCGTCGAGCGGCAGCACGTCGGGACGCGACAGGTTGAAGATCAGGAACATCTCCGCGGTCCAGCGGCCGATACCGCGAATCTGCGTGAGTTCGGCGATCACCGCTTCGTCGTCCATCGAGGTCCATTTGCCGACGTGCAACGCGCCCGACACGAAATGCTGCGCGAGATCGAGCACGTACTCGGCCTTGCGCTTGGACAGACCGCACGCGGTCAGCTTTTCGGGACCGAGCTTGAGGAACTGCTGCGGCACGAGCTTCGGACACGCGGCTTCGACTCTCGCCCACACGGCCTGTGCGGCCGCAACCGAAATCTGCTGGCCGACCACCGAGCGCGCGAGCGTGACGAACGGATCGCCGCGGCTCAACAGATGCACGGGGCCGAACTTCGGAATCAGCTTCTTGAGAATGCGATCGCGCTTGACGAGGTCCGCGCATGCCTTGTCCCAATACGCAGGGCGCGTGACTTCGGGCGCGAGACCGCCGATCTGCACCGGCACCGCGACTTCGCTCGCGAGCGCGCGCTCGAACTCGCGGACGTGAAGGGCTTCGCCGCGCGCCGCCAGGCCTCGGAAAAGAACGGCAAGCGGCGCGGCCTCGGCTACTCGTGCTACATCGAGGCATGCGGGCTCGCGCCGTCGAAC
>NZ_JAAGPS010000044.1:0-50586 GCF_017105025.1 Paraburkholderia sp. Ac-20336
TCGGCGGGCAAATCGTTGAGCCCCTGCGTGAGCGCCTTGTAGTACAGCATCGTGCCGCCGACCAGCAGCGGTAGCCGGCCGCGCGCATGAATCTCGCCGACGAGCCGCAGCGTGTCGGCGCGAAACTGCGCGGCCGAATACGAGTCGGCCGGATCGACGATATCGATCAGATGATGCGGCGTGGCCGCGCGTTCTGCGGCGGTCGGCTTGGCGGTGCCGATGTCCATCTCGCGATAGACGAGCGCCGAATCGACGCTGATGATCTCGACCGGCCGCCGCGCGGCCAGCGCGAGCGCGGCCGCGGTTTTGCCGGACGCGGTCGGGCCGAGCAGGCAGGGGATCGGAGCAGGGTGTGACGTCATGGGCAAGCGGGCGCGCGTCGCAACGGTTTCATTCAACGCAGCGCGTTATTGCCCGCGCATGAACAGCCGATCGAGATCGGCGAGCGTCAGCTGATACCAGGTCGGCCGCCCGTGGTTGCATTGGTCGGCGCGTTCGGTTGCTTCCATCTGGCGCAACAGCGCGTTCATTTCGTCGAGCGTCAGACGCCGGTTCGCGCGTACCGCGTGATGGCAGGCGAGCGTGCCGAGCAGTTCGTGCTGGCGCTCGGTCAGCACGCGCGAGCCACCGAACGCGTGCAGGTCGGACAGTACCGCGCGCGCGAGCGCCTGCAGATCGGCGTCTTTCAGCAGCGCGGGCACCGCGCGGATCGCGAGCGTGGTCGGCGAGAGCACCGCGAGGTCAAAGCCGAGCGCGTCGAGCGTGTCGCGCTCTTCCTCGACCGTGCCGATTTCGACCGGGTCGGCCTGCATCGTCTGCGGGATCAGCAGCGGCTGCACGGCAATTGCGCGATCGGCGAGCGCGTTCTTGAACTGCTCGTAGAGGATGCGTTCGTGCGCGGCGTGCATGTCGACGATCACGAGCCCGTGGCGATTCTGCGCGAGCACATAGATGCCGTGAACCTGGCCGAGCGCGAAGCCGAGCGGCTGGTCGTCGGCGGCGTCGAACGTGCTTGCGCCGAACGGTGCGGCGGAAAACGGCGCGGCGGGTGCCGTCGTGCCGTAGGGCGCGGTCGTTTCGGCGGCCGAATCGCGCGCCTCGAACAGCGAGGCCCCTTCGACCCGCCCGGCAAGCGGGTCCTTGCGGCCGAACAGCGCGTCGTAGCCCGCGAGCGGTTGCGCGACCGGTAGCGTGCCTTGCGTCATGCGCGCCTGGCGCATCCAGGTGTTGCCGGGCTGCGAGCCGCCGAATCCGCCGGAGCCGGTGCGGGCGCCGGTGCCGAAACCGGCTCCCGAAGCGCCGCCTGACATACCGGCACCCGAGCCAAAGCCGCCGCCCGCGCTGCCGGCACCGCCTGCGCTACTTGCACCACTTGCACCGCCCAACGGCGTCGCCCCAAACGAAGCCGGCTCACCCGCTGTCGGCTCCAGGTGTGCCGCATGTCCGCCCGCCGTCGTTTCCGGCGACGCGCCCGCGTGCCGCGCAAGCGCGCGCTGCACCGCGTGGAACACGAACTGGTGGATCGAGCGCGAATCGCGGAAACGCACTTCGATCTTCGACGGATGCACGTTCACGTCGACGCCTTCGGGCGGCAGATCGAGGAACAGCACGTAGGACGGAAAGCGCTCGCCGTGCAGCACGTCTTCATAAGCGGCGCGCACCGCGTGGGTGAGCAGCTTGTCGCGCACGAAGCGGCCGTTGACGAAGAAATACTGCTGATCGGCGCGGCCGCGGCTCGCGGTCGGCAGACCGGCGCAGCCGTAGATCGCGAGCGGACCGGCGGCTTCGTCGAGCGGCAGATGGGCGGTCGCGAACGTGTCGCCGAGAATCTTCGCGACGCGCACGGGCGGCTCGCTCGCGTTCCAGTGCTCGACGGCCTTGCCGTTATGCAGCACCGAAATCGCGACGTCGGGACGCGCGAGCGCGGCGCGGCGAATCTGTTCGAGGCAATGGCCGAGTTCGGTCTGTTCGCTTTTCAGGAATTTGCGGCGCGCGGGCGTGTTGAAGTACAGCTCGCGGACTTCGATCGTCGTGCCTTGCGTGCCGGCCGCGGGACTCAGCACGCCGGTTTCCGCGTCGATGCGTACCGCGTGCGGCGCGTCGGCCGTGCGGCTCGTGATGCTCATTTGCGCGACCGATGCGATCGACGCCAGCGCTTCGCCGCGGAACCCGAGCGTCGCGACCGCTTCGAGCTCGGCGAGCGAGCGGATCTTGCTGGTCGCGTGGCGCGTCAGGGCGAGCGCGAGTTCGTTTTCGGGGATGCCGCAGCCGTCGTCGGTAATCGAAATGCGTTTGACGCCGCCTTCGTCGAGCAGGATGCGCAGCGTTTGCGCGCCCGCGTCGAGCGCATTTTCGAGCAGTTCCTTGACCACCGAGGCCGGCCGTTCGACCACTTCGCCGGCGGCGATCTGGCTGATCAGTTGATCGGGCAGGGGCTGGATCGCGCGCAACGGACGCGGCGCGGGCGCGGTGCCGGACGTGTCGGGGTGCGCGGCCGCGGCGGGGGCGCCGGCAGGCGTTTCGGAAAATTCTGACATGGCGAAATTATAGCGACTCGGCGCCAGAGGCTCGCGGGCATGCCTCATGCGTGCCGATCGTACGGCCCGGTGCGGCAGATTTTTAATCGCGCCGAGGCACTTTATGTATCATGTCGCGGTCAATTCGCAACGGTTTGCGATACTGCATGCCGGCTCTCTCCGCAGGCCGCGCGGCGGCCGTTTTTCCACGCTCATATTCGCTCGATAAAGGACGTTCCTTGGATACGTTGCTACATTTCGTCAATCTTGTCCTGCACATCGACAAGTTTCTCGGGGACTTCATTCACGTGTACGGCGCCTGGGTCTATGCGGTGCTGTTCCTGATCGTGTTCGCCGAAACCGGGCTCGTCGTTCTGCCGTTTCTGCCGGGCGATTCGCTGCTGTTCATCGGCGGCGCTTTCTGCGCGACCGGGCAGATGAACCTCGGCGCGCTGATCCTGCTGCTGCTGATCGCGGCGGTCACCGGCAATACCACCAACTATCTGATCGGGCGCGCCATCGGGCCGCGCGTGTTCAATTCGCATATTCCGGTGCTCGAGCGCTTTCTCGATCGCGCCGCGCTGCAGAAGACGCACAACTTCTACGAGAAGCACGGCGGCAAGACCATCGTGCTCGCACGCTTCATCCCGGTCGTGCGGACCTTTGCGCCGTTCGTCGCGGGCGCCTCGACGATGACGTGGAGCCGGTTCCAGTTCTTCAACGTCATCGGTGCGCTGTCGTGGGTGCTGCTGCTCGTGCTGCTCGGCTACTTCTTCGGCAACATCCCGTTCATCCGTCAGTATCTGAACGTGATCGTGCTCGTCGGTATCGGCGCGGCGATCGTGCCGGTCGTGCTCGGCGGCCTGTGGAAGATGCTGCGCAAGAATGGCGCGAATGCGAGTAACCGCTGAGGTGAGGCGATATCCGCATACCGGTATCGGGTGATAGTGCCGGCCCGTTTCGGGGTACGGATCGGGGCATGAAAATCGGGGCATGAATCAGAGCATGAAAACAGAAAGGCGTCGCTAGTTTAGCGACGCCTTTTTCATGGTGCCTGCTGTACTGAAGCCGTATTTCCTGTCTGCGCGCCCGTCGCCTTTTCCGATCAATCGCGTGTGACTGCGCGCGGCGCCAGCGGCGTTTCCGGCGTCGGATAACCGGCTTCCTTGAAGGTCTCTATGATCGCGCGATTCGTGTCGAAATAGACCTGCCAGTAGTTCTGGTTCGACGTATAAGGGCGCACGCACAGCAAAGGCCCTTCCGGCGTGAAGCTCAATACCTCGATATCCGGCGCGGGGCTCTCGACGACATTGGGAATTTTCGTCACGGCCGCTTTGAGGCGCGCCATCGCATCGGCCGGGTCGACGCCATTGGCGATCTTCGCCGTCAGCTCGACCCGGCGCACCGGCAAGACGCTGTAGTTCGAGATCGTATCGGAGAAGATCTTGTTGTTGCCGACGATCGTCGTGACGTTGTCGGGCGTCACGATCGTGGTGCCGAACAGACCCAGTTCCGTGACCGTGCCGGTGACGCCGGCCGCGGTGACGAAATCGCCGACCTTGAACGGCCGCAGCACCTGCATGAATATGCCGGCCGCGAAGTGCGCGAGCAGACCGCCCCATGCCGTGCCGATCGCGAGACCGAGACCGGCGAGCAAGGCCGCGAACGAAGTGGTCTGTACGCCGAAGATCTGCAGGATCGCAAGAACGAGCAGCAGGTTCAGCAAGGCGCCGACAATCGAGCTGAGATAGTGAGCGAGAGTGGGATCGACACGGCCGTTGCGCACGACCAGCTTGCGCAGCAGCCCGGTGATGAGGCCGATGATCCAGCGGCCGACGATCCACAGGACGATTGCCCCGACGACCTTGGTGCCGAGGTCGATGCCTCGGGTCATGATGAAGACACGTACGGTTTCAAGATCCAAGATGTACCTCGTTGGATAAGTTGCCATGAACTGATTGAACGGCGCTGGTGCAATACAGCGGCAAATGCTTAGGCGACGGGCGCGACCGGCGAAACCCGGTCCTCGGGAGTTATAGCCGACCGCGCCCGCATGCGCAAGGACCGTTCCTGCTCGTGGCGAGGGCGCTCGGCGTGCGTGGGGCCGGCGCGTCGGCTCAGATGCGCAGACGCGATTCCGAATACGGCGACGTGGAGATCACGATCGTCTTGCAGGCGTCGAGCTTCGTCGAGCGTCGGCGGCGTGCCACGTAGTGCCATGCGAACGCGACCATGATCGCCAGCACATAGGCGCCCGAGCGCTGGAAAAATGTTGCCGTTCGTGAAAATTGCCCGTAGCGGCTCTGCGCATCGGCGAACACGACGAAGGTCAGCACGATATCGAGGACAAGTGCGATCGCGGCGAGTGCGGCGAACACGCGCGGACCACTCAGCGTGGCGCCGGCGCCGAGCCGGTTGTACAGGCCGCACGCGAGCGACACGCCGGCAAGCAGGGCGAGATTGACAAGGATGTCTAACAGAAAGTGGGTCATATCGATCCAATGAAAGCGTAGTGCGCCGTGGCGTCGCCGAAACGTCCGCTTGTGCAACGTATCGGGCATGCCGTGTTGATCTGGCGGCGGCGATCATTACATATCTTCCTGTCTCGATAAATAAGCACGCGATGTCGATCGAGCACAAACCGCAACGCGGCTATGCAACGGACATTGGCAAAAATTTTGCGTCTGCAACATTTTTTGTCGCCCGTCTTTGTCGCCAATCATCACGTATGAAAACCGGACGTGAATTAACCGTCTACGGCTGATGTCCACGAAGCACTTCCATCGAGCTCTATGCGTACGGGCTATTTGAATTGAATGCCTCGGCTGCGAACCTGACACATCGCTGTCGCTCGTGCGCAGTAATCTCTTTCCTATACTGGCCCGGGATTGCGCATGGAAAGCCGCGCCCGATTGCTGCCTCTCGACGTATTCGCAACACGATCGGCCAATTGCGCGTAGAGTCAACGCCTGCGCATGATGTCGAGGTGTGATCGACGGCAGCGCAGCGAACTATATGGCGTTAGTTTTTTTCTCTCGCCCGAATCGAATAAGTCAATTTCCGTTGCCGACCCGAAGCCAATATTATGTCTAAGGTACCCGGAGTTTGGCCGAGGCCGGGTAGGTAATCATTGAACACGGTTGAAGGAGATAACGCATGTCAAGCGAAGCAAAATGCCCATTCAAGCATACTGCCGGGAGTGGCACGACCAACCGCGACTGGTGGCCGAAGCAGTTGCGACTGGACCTGCTCAGCCAACATTCCACCAAGTCCAATCCGCTGGACAAGGACTTCAACTACGCTGAAGCATTCAAGAGTCTCGATCTGGCTGCCGTCAAGAAGGATCTCGCGGCGCTGATGACCGACTCGCAGGAGTGGTGGCCGGCCGACTTTGGTCACTATGGGCCGCTGTTTATCCGTATGGCATGGCATAGCGCCGGCACGTACCGCACCGGCGATGGCCGTGGAGGTGGCGGCCGCGGTCAGCAGCGGTTCGCGCCGCTCAACAGCTGGCCCGATAACGTCAGCCTCGACAAGGCCCGTCGTCTGCTGTGGCCGATCAAGCAAAAATATGGCCAGAAGATTTCCTGGGCCGATCTGCTGATCCTCACCGGCAACGTCGCGCTCGAAACCATGGGCTTCAAGACTTTCGGTTTCGCCGGCGGTCGCGAGGACACGTGGGAGCCGGACCACGACGTCTATTGGGGCGCGGAAACGACCTGGCTCGGTGGCGATCTGCGCTATGGCAAGGGTGCGGCTGCCGACCCGCAGACACAGAGCGCCGAGGCAGGCCGCAATCTCGAGAATCCGCTCGGCGCGGTGCAGATGGGTCTCATCTACGTGAACCCCGAAGGGCCGGATGGCAATCCCGATCCGCTCGCGGCGGCTTTCGACATTCGCGATACGTTCGGGCGCATGGCGATGAACGACGAGGAAACCGTTGCGCTGATCGCCGGCGGCCACACGTTCGGCAAGACGCACGGCGCCGGTCCGGCCAGCAACGTCGGCCCTGAACCCGAAGCCGCCGACCTCGAGAACCAGGGGCTCGGCTGGCGCAACAGCTTCGGCACCGGCAGTGGCCGCGACGCGATCACGAGCGGTCTCGAAGTGACGTGGACTACCACGCCGACGAAGTGGGGCATGGGCTTCTTCGAAAACCTGTTCGGCTACGAATGGGAACTGACGAAGAGCCCGGCCGGCGCGCATCAATGGGTCGCGAAGAACGCGGGAGAAACCATTCCGCATGCCTATGACGCGTCGAAAAAGCTGCTGCCGACGATGCTCACGACCGATCTCTCGCTGCGCTTCGATCCGGCCTACGAAAAAATCTCGCGCCACTTCATGGCGAATCCGGATGCGTTCGCCGATGCGTTCGCGCGTGCATGGTTCAAGCTGACGCACCGCGACATGGGTCCGCGCTCGCGCTACCTCGGCCCGGAAGTGCCGGCCGAAGAACTGCTCTGGCAAGACCCGATTCCGGCCGTGAATCATCCGCTCGTCGACGCGCAGGACATTGCCGCGCTCAAGCAGAAAATCCAGGCATCGGGACTTAGCGTCGCGCAACTGGTGTCGACCGCGTGGGCCTCGGCTTCGACCTTCCGCGGCTCGGATATGCGCGGCGGCGCCAACGGTGCGCGTATCCGTCTTGCACCGCAAAAGGACTGGGACGCCAACCAGCCCGCGGAACTGGCGAAGGTGCTGAAGGTGCTCGAAGGCATCCAGAGCGAGTTCAACGGCGGCGCAGCGGGCGGCAAGAAGGTCTCGCTCGCGGACCTGATCGTGCTGGCGGGCGGCGTCGGTATCGAGCAGGCGGCACAGAAGGCCGGCCAGAGTGTCGAAGTGCCGTTCTCGCCGGGCCGCATGGATGCCTCGCAGGAGCAGACCGACGTGGAATCGGTCGGCATGCTCGAACCGGTTGCCGATGGTTTCCGCAACTACCTGAAGGGCAAGTTCGCGTTGCCGGCCGAAGCGTTGCTGATCGACAAGGCGCAACTGTTGACGCTGAGCGCGCCGGAAATGACGGCACTGGTCGGCGGTCTGCGCGTGCTGAACGTCAATGCCGGCAAGCATGCGCAGGGCGTCTTCACCGATCGTCCCGAAACGCTGAGCAACGACTTCTTCCGCAACCTGCTCGATATGAACACGCAGTGGAAGCCGCTCTCCGAGGAGCGGGATGCGTTCGAGGGACGTGATCGCAAGACCGGTCAGGTGAAGTGGACCGGTTCGCGCGTCGATCTGGTGTTCGGTTCGAACTCCGTGTTGCGCTCTCTCTCCGAAGTCTATGCAAGCGGAGACGGGCAGCAGAAGTTCCTTCGCGACTTTGTCGCCGCATGGGTCAAGGTAATGAACCTCGACCGGTTCGATCTCGCCTGAGCGGGCCCATGACCTCGTCGGGACGAAGCGTTCCGGCGAGGTCGGCAAGTACGCGAATCGACGCGAGTCCGACATGAAGCCGTGATGCCTTGCGGCACTTTGCTTCGGAAAACCACCAAGGGTTACAGCGCTTCATGCCTGTAACCCTTTGTTGTTTGTGGCGAGCGGTATGGATTCGACGACCCGCGCTCAGCCTGTCGGAGAAGGGGCGAAAGCCGCTGGAACGGCTGCGAAAAGTCGTCCGAATCTCGATACCCGAAATATATGATCGATCTCGAAACCCCAGAGTAGCAGGCGTTCCGGCCCATACCATGCTTTCAAGGTATGAAAAACGACTGGAACAGTATTGGACGCTCTCAGTACGCCGCGTGTATAAAACACACACTGTGACCGCACTGAAGCAGCCTCCGCCATGACCACTCCGACGATCGAACGTATCGAAACCTGCCTCGTCGATTTGCCGACGATTCGCCCTCACAAGCTCTCGGTTGCCACGATGCACGGCCAAACGCTGATGCTCGTGAAGGTCTATTGCAGCGACGGCATCGTCGGCATCGGCGAAGGCACTACGATCGCCGGCATGGCCTACGGCCCGGAAAGCCCGGAAGCGATGAAGCTCGCCATCGACACCTACTTCGCACCGGCCATGCTCGGCCAGGACGCGACGCGCATCCAGGCGTTGATGGCGCATCTCGGCAAGCTGGTCAAGGTCAATCACTTCTCGAAGAGCGCGCTCGAAACCGCGCTGCTCGATGCACACGGCAAACGCCTCGGCGTGCCGGTCAGCGAACTGCTCGGCGGCCGCCGCCGCGAGCGCTTGCCGGTCGCATGGACGCTCGCTTCGGGCGATACCGCGAAAGATATCGCCGAGGCCGAGCATATGCTCGACATTCGCCGCCATCGGATCTTCAAGCTGAAGATCGGCGCGAAAGAACTCAAGACCGACATCAAGCACGTTGCCGACATCAAGAAGGCGGTGGGCGAGCGCGCCGCGGTGCGTGTCGACGTCAACATGGCCTGGAGCTCGACCCAGGCGGCATGGGCGATTCCCGCGCTGGCCGATGCCGGCTGCGAACTGGTGGAGCAGCCGGTTGCGTCCGTCGTGGCGCTGGCGCGCCTGATGCGCCGTTTCCCGGTCGCGCTGATGGCCGACGAAATCCTGCAAGGCCCGGAAAGCGCATTCGAGATCGCGAAGAGCGGTGCGGCCGACGTGTTCGCGATCAAGATCGAGCAGAGCGGCGGTCTGTTCGCCGCGCAGCGCGTCGCCGCGATTGCCGACGCCGCCGGTATCGAACTGTACGGCGGCACGATGCTGGAAGGCGCGTTCAGCACGATCGCCTCGGCGCATCTGTTCGCGAGCTTTGCGAACCTGCAGTGGGGCACCGAACTGTTCGGGCCGCTGCTGATTACCGAAGAAATTCTGACCACACCGCTGGATTACAGCGACTTCGAGTTGACCGTGCCGAATGGCCCGGGTCTGGGCATCGAACTGGACGAAGCGAAGCTCAGGCGTTTCACCCGCGACGGGCTGCTGAAAGTCACTCGATAACCCCGACAACCACCGATAGGGTGCCGACCATGCTTTACCACGTACGAATGGATGTGAATATTCCGGCCGACATGCCGGCCGATGTCGCCAATGAAATCAAGGCGCGCGAAAAGGCCTATTCGCAGGACCTGCAGCGCAGCGGCAAGTGGCGCCATATCTGGCGTCTTGCCGGCGAGTACGCGAACTACAGCATTTTCGATGTAGAGAGCAATGCCGAGCTGCACGACATTCTGACCGGCTTGCCGCTATTTCCGTACATGAAAATTTCGGTGACGCCGCTGTGCCGTCACCCGTCGTCGATTCGCGACGGCGACGCCTGAGCCAGCGGAGCAGGCCGCTCCTCCGGGCGCGGACCCGCACTGAGCCATTTCCCCTGATACACATGGAGACTGTCATCATGAACGTCAAAGTATTCCAGAGCAAGGAAGCGCAGGACCTGTTGAAGGCCGCATCGAATATCGACGGCAGCAACGGCAATGTACGTTTTCAACAGATCATTCATCGTCTGCTCGGCGATCTGTTCAAGGCCGTCGACGATCTCGACATCACGCCCGACGAAGTCTGGGCCGGCGTCAACTACCTGAACAAACTCGGTCAGGATGGCGAAGCGGCGCTGCTCGCCGCGGGCCTCGGCCTCGAGAAGTATCTCGACATCCGCATGGATGCCGCCGACAAACAGGACGGTCTCGACGGCGGCACGCCGCGCACCATCGAAGGCCCGCTCTATGTCGCGGGCGCGCCGGTGCGCGATGGCATGTCGAAGCTCGACATCAACCCCGACGAGGACGCCGGCCCGCTCGTGATTCACGGCACGGTCACGGGTCCGGACGGCAAGCCGGTTGCGGGTGCGGTCGTCGAATGCTGGCACGCGAATTCGAAGGGCTTCTATTCGCACTTCGACCCGACGGGCGCGCAGAGCGAGTTCAATCTGCGTGGCGCGGTGAAAACCGGCGCCGACGGCAAATACGAATTCCGTACGCTGATGCCGGTCGGTTACGGCTGCCCGCCGCATGGCGCCACCCAGCAGTTGCTGAACGGGCTCGGCCGTCACGGTAACCGCCCCGCTCACGTGCACATCTTCGTCACCGACGACAAGCACCGCAAGCTGACGACGCAGTTCAACATCGAAGGCGATCCGCTGATCTGGGACGACTTCGCCTACGCGACGCGTGAAGAACTGATTCCGCCTGTTGTCGAGAAGACTGGTGGTGAAGCGCTGGGTCTGAAGGGCGATGCATACAAGTCGATTCAGTTCGACGTCAGGCTGACGCCGCTGGTCCAGGGTAAGGACAACCAGGTCGTCAACCGGCGGCGTGCTTCGGCTGCGGCTTAACGCGGGACATCGCGGCGGCGCGTGAGCGTCGCCGCTTGTTTTTCCGGCGTAGCGAAGTTCGCACTGCGTTTGCAGCCACATTCGCAGCCACGTTCGCTTCAACGCTTGCACTACCCGGCGTGCGCGAGTTCATTGCCTCGTGCGCGGCCGCTGTCAGATTACTATCGAAAAATCGGTGCCGGCATGCCACGCCATGCCGCCCGACGTTCAATAAAGAGGTGGGAGCCAACAGTGTCCAGTGAAATGCGTGAGCAGGCAGCACGCGATGTCCTTGCCGTACTGCCCGATCGAGCCAACGATCTGGTGCGGCTGCGCATCCTTGTCGATGGCGACGAGCCCGTCGTGACCGTCATTGGCAAATACAACCACGGCAAGAGCAGTCTGCTCAACGAATTGATCGGCCGCGAGACCTTTGCGGTTTCCGACCGGCGTGAAACGGTGAGCCTCGCGGATAACGTGCATCGAGGCGTGCGCTGGCTCGACGCGCCGGGGCTCGACGCCGACGTGGGTACCGCCGACGATCGCCATGCGCTGCAAGCGGTATGGCTCAGGTCGGACATTCGTCTCTTCGTGCATGCCGCCAAGGAAGGCGAACTCGACGAAAAGGAAACGGCGCTCTTCGCCGAATTGAATGCCGACGGCGCGAGAACGCGGCGTCAAACGTTTTTCGTGCTCTCGCAAGCCGACCAGCTGGCCGACGAGGTCGAACTCGACAAAGTCTGCACGGCGATCGGCAAGCAGGCGCCGGGCACGGAGCTGAACGTCGTTTCGTCGATGCGCAATCGCAAAGCGCTCGAAGGCGGCAAGCAGCTTCTGCTTGAGAAAAGCGGCATTCCCGCGCTGCGCGCCGCGTTGCACTCGGCGCTCGAGCGCGTGCCGCAGGCGCGGGCACATGAAGTCGCGCTCGTGTTCGACGACATCCGCGAGGAATGTCGCGCGCTGCGTGCCGGGCACGAGACAACGCTCGCTGCGCTGCGCGAAACGCAGCAGCGTCAGGCGCTCGAATTTCGTCAGGGCCTGAAGGCGGTCATCGAGAAGGTGAGCGGCGACATCGAGGCGATGTTGAATGCGCTCGGCACCGATCACGCGGCGATACCGGATTCCGCGCAGGACGCTTATGCGATCACCGCCGGAAAGGTGGAGCGCGGGCACATTCAGATTGCCTACTCGCGTGCCTGCATCGAAATGGATGGTTTTCTGGTCGGGCACGGCGTGGATGGTTTGCCGCCGGAACAGGAAACGAGCTCACGCCGCATGAATTCGGTGATGATCGCCGTGATGGGCGTGTCCGTGAAATTCCGCAAGGACTTGCGCAGGATGTTCTGCGAAGCGGCGGGGCGCGAACGCATGCAGCGCGAGTTCACGCACTACTACGAGCTATCCGACGACCGGCGCGCATTAGCCGGGCGGATCGCGCAAACGCAAGCCGCGATCGTCGCCGCGGAACAGGCATCGGCCGCGTTGCGCACACTGGAAGCGCGCGCATGAAAGCGGACGTGAGCAACGAACTGCGCTTTATCGCCGAAGTCGACGGGTTCGAATTCGTCGAGCGCGATATCGGCAAGATTCTGCACTCGCTGGATGCCTGGCTGGCGAAGCTGAACGCCGATCTGCACGACCATCTTCTCGCCGGCGATGGTTTGAAAGAGCAGAGCGCATTGGCCGCTCAGGCGGCTGCCATCAACGCCGTACTGCAAAACAATTCGCAGGCGTGTGCCCGGCAATGGGCCGATCTGGAATCCGCCCAGGCGCTGGCCGACTCCTTCGATGAGAACGCCTTGCTGCTCGTATTCGGCAAGTTCAACGCCGGCAAAAGTTCGTTCTGCAATTTTCTCGCGGACCGCTTCGTTGCGCACGGCAAGGCCGTGCAGTATTTCCATGTCGATGCGGGCCGCGTCGTCGAGACGGCGGAGCGCTTCAGCGAAGGCGCGACCGAAACGACGTCGCGTCTGCAAGGCGTGCGTCTCGGCGAAAAGCTCGTCTTGCTGGACACGCCCGGCTTGCACTCGGTGACGCAGGACAATGCGGCGCTGACGCAGCGCTTTATCGACAGTGCCGATGCGGTGATCTGGCTGACCAGTTCGACGTCGCCGGGGCAAGTGCAGGAGCTCGACGAGTTGGGCCGCGAACTGCATCGCAACAAGCCGCTGCTGCCGGTCGTGACACGCAGTGACGTGTACGAGGAAGACGAAGTCGACGGCGAGATCGTCAAGCTTCTGTGCAACAAGACGGTGCAGGGCCGTGCGCTGCAGGAGGCCGACGTCGAAGCGCGCGCGCGGCAAAAGCTCGTGGAAATGGACGTGGATGCCGCGTTGCTGAAGCGGCCCGTGTCGATCTCCGCGTACACGGCACGCATGCAGGGCGAGACGCCGCCGGCCTTGAGCGAAGCGGGATTCGAACGGCTGTACGCGGCGTTGCTTTCCATCACCGAGCCGGCGCTCGTCTACAAGCGGCGCAAGCGGGCGGAGATAGTGCTGCACCATCTGGAAGAGAACGTGCTCGGCAAGTTATGCGGCGAAGTGCTGCCGCTGCTCGCGGAGCTGGATGCGGCATCGCAGGCGGCGCGCGATCTGCTCGAACGACAGCAGGAGCGGATCGTCAACGCCGTATGGCGCGGCATTCTGCCGACGTTGCCGGCATTGCTCGAACAGTATGCTGAGGAACGTGACGTGCCGGCGATCCGCGAGAGCCTGTCGCGTGCGATTCACGAGGCGTTTTCGCGCGAGGCGAACACGCAGTTCGCCGATTACGTCATCGCAAACGAGGCAACGGTCGTGACCCTCGATCTCGATCAGGCGGTGGGTTTCGAGAGCATCGTGCTCGCGTATCCCGAGACGGACGGAAGCCTGCGCGAAGTCGTGGCCGTCGATTATCAGAAGCTGCACGCCGCGCTGAAACAGGCGATTCATACGAGCGTGCTGCGCCTTGCCCGCAAGGCCGGCAAACAGTGCAATGCTTCGCTCGAGCGCCTGATCGAACTTACAGGACGATTGAAGAATGCGTTGGGTCTTCACGCCCAGGGCTTGTTGGCGCTGAAAAGCGAATTGCGCGCGGAGTTCGATTGAAGGAACGCGCTTCGGTGTTGCCGGTATGCGGCAATGCCTGAGGGCGATTCAATCAACGGCGACGGCAACCGGCATGACAGGACACGGTTGAGACGGGAAGCGCAGCACCATGCGGCAGCCCGGCGCGTTGTCGTGTATTTCGAGCGAGGCGTCGTGTAGCCGCGCAATCGCCGCCACGAGACTGAGGCCGAGGCCGTGCCCCGGCGTCGAGCGGGTGGCCGCCGCGCCGCTGCGGTAAAACGGCCTGAGCACCGCGCGATGCTCGGCGGCCGCGATGCCCGGTCCGTTGTCGGCGATCTGCAATACCGCCTGCGTGCCATGCATGCGCACGTCCGCGGTCACGGCGCCGCCGTGCGGCGTAAATTTCAGCGCATTGTCGAGCAGGTTTTCGATCGCACCGAACAGGAGATCGTAATCGCCGCTCACTTCCACGCGTGCCGAAGCGCTCAGTGCCAGCGAGAGCCGACGGTGTTCGGCCAGCGGCTCGTAGAGTTCCGCCGCGTCGCGCAGGACCGCGTCGAGCGAGATCGTACGGAAGCTCGAACGCCGGCTGCCGGATTCGATTTCCGCGATTCTCAGCAGGGCTGAAAACCGCGCCAGCACGACGTCGGACTGCGCGATGGCTCCATCGATCGCCTGCGCGTAATCGGCTGTCGTCCTGGACCGGTGGCTCGCGCGTTCGAGCCCCGCGCGCAGATGCGTCATCGGCGTGCGCAGATCGTGGGCGACGCCCGCGCACACGCTGCGTACCTCGTCCACGAGGTGCTCGATTTCGTCGAGCATGGTGTTGACGATCATGCTGAGCCGGTCGAGGTCGTCGTGCGTGCCGTGTGTCGGCAGCCGCCGCCCGAGTTGGCCGGCCATGATTTCCCGAGCCGTTTCGCCGACCGCGCGAATACGGCGGTTCGCGAGGCTATTGAGCATCGCGCCGCAGGCAAGCGTGAGCAGGATCGATAGCGTCACGCCCGCGCATAGCGTTTTGACGAGCGTCTGGTCAAAGCGCAGCACGCTGTCGATCGAATGGCCGACCACGATGCGCAGTCCGTCGTCTGTCGGGATGATGATGCCGCGAAAGTGCGCCGTCGATACGCCGGTCCCGTCGTCCACCGTCTGCGTATAGTTGAACGGCACGCGCTCCGGTTCGTGCGGAAGCGTCGGCACGTTGCCGGCGAGCCGTGTACCGTCCGCGTCGAAGATGCCGTAGGGCAGCGTGTCCGCGATATCGCGGCGGCTTAGTGCCGCGATGCGCGAGATGGCCTTGTCGCGACTGATCGCGTGGAATTCGGAGAACTTGCCCTTCAGCCGGTGATCGACTTCGCGCATCAGGTAGCTGCTCGTCAGCCAGTACAGTGACACGAACAGCACCAGCGACGAGACGGCGAATACCAGCAGCAGCCAGCCGGTGCCGCCAGGCTGCACCGGGCAGGTACGTCTAGCCGAACGCATGAAGGATGTAGCCCGTGTTGCGCACCGTGACGATCATCGGCGAGAGCCGGCCCTCGAGGCTGATCTTGCGGCGCAGGCTGCAGATATGCATGTCGATCACGTTGGTCTGTGTGCTGGAGTGGTAATGCCATACCGACTCCAGCAGCATCCTGCGCGTGACGACGTCGCCCGCGTGACGCATCAGGAACAGGAGCAGGCTGTATTCGCGCGGTTTCAGTTCGACCGGATGACCGGCGCGCCGCACCGTGCCGGCCGCCGGATCGACGGTCAGATCGTCGACCCGAAGCGCCGATCCGGCGACGGCGGTGTCGTCGCTCATGCGGCGGCGCCGTAGCAGCGCGTTGAGTCGCGCGGTCAGTTCCAGCCAGTTGAACGGCTTGACCATGTAATCGTCGCCGCCGGTGCGCAGCCCGCGCACGCGCTCGTCGACCGCGTCGAGCGCGCTCAGGATCAGCACCGGCATCTGTTTGCCGATGTTGCGCAGCGTCGCGAGAATCGACAGACCGTCGACGTCGGGCAGCATGCGGTCGAGCACGATCGCGTCGAATTTGCCGTTGGTGGCTTGCAGCAGGCCCTCAAAGCCCGTTGCGACCCATTCGACCTGGAAGCCGTGGTCTTCGAGTGCGGCCGTAATTTCGAGTGCCGCGCCGTCGTCGTCTTCGACGACCAGAATACGTGACTTGCCTGTGGACATGTCGCTTACCGGTTGCCTCGCGGGTTTGTCCACCGGGGACGAAGCGCGTGGCCGGCCACTTCGTTCGTATGCATCGAGTGCCCGGTTTCGCTGAACGCGAAGCCGGGAGAAGAGGCGTGGACGGGGCGGCGTGTTGGCGCCCATTTCGGTTCAGGAGTGCGGTCTATGCCACCTGATATGAGGTGCCTGGAAACGACGTAATAATCCACGGTGCTCCGGCGATATTATTTTCAGAACATTTTCTATATTCATTCGTTTAGCCTTCAATAGCGAGAAATTGGGGCTGGGAATGAACGCTGTAAATAAACACTACAAATTTTTTGCGCGACGATGTTATCCGCGATTCCTTATCAATACCTTAAGGGTGTCGAAGAATCGAAGCGGCAGGACTACTGAGGACGACGGATGGCCGCCAGTCTTCCCCGCTGGTCCGGGCAGATGGGTCCGGTAGCGGACGCTGACCCATCAGTTTCATCGACGGACCACATGATTGACGTCACGGCGCCGCGCCCGCCGCGCCGAGGTCGCCTCCGAGGTTACCTCTATACGTCACGCACGGTACAGGCCCGCACGCTACGGGGAAATCGCACCCGGCGTTTATAAATGCAAGGCTGACGTAATAGCGATGCCATGCGTCCTGACTAAAGTCCCACCGCAGTTTTTCTGCGCGGTAAATCGTGTAGGTGACCTTTCGGCTCGGCAGCGGCATGGGTAAATCAAGCTAGCCGGTTTAGCCATTCATATACGTTTCCGGCATGGCCTGCTTTTGCTATGCGATGGGACTTATTCCAAATCCAAAATTGATAGAGGTTTGAATGAAAAGTACCGCACTTCGCCTGCTGCCGATTGCAGCAATGACGTCCATGCTTTGGGCTTGCGGCGGTAGCAGCACACCGGGGCAAAGCGGTCCGAACCCGTCGTCGACGCCTTCCGCGCCGAACCCTGCCTCGGGCACCACGCCGACCCCGACCCCGACCGCACAGGCGAGCCTGCTGGTTTCGCGCGGCGTCTATGACCCGAGCTTCACGGTCACGGGCACGCTGCCGTACAACGCCACGCCGGAAACGACCAACGCTTCGCCGGTGAGCGCCGTGACGCCGGGCACCTATCCGAACGTGTTCACGACGGAAGGGACGACCCCCGACGGCAATTTCGGCGTGACCGCCGATATCGTGATCGATCAATGGGCCGCCGGCGCCACCAGCCCGACCACCTATCTCGACGTGACGGCCGCGGCCAAGAAGGGCGGTTTCGATTTCACGACGAGCTTCGCATCGAAGTCGGAACTCGCGATGAACCTGTCGCAGGACGGCACCGCGATTACGTTCAACGGCTATAACGCACCGATCGACTCGATCGATCTCTCGAACTCGAACACGCCGGGCGTGATCGATCCGACCAACCCCGACGTTGCCACGCCGACGTACCGCACGGTCGCCCAGCTCAACCTGGCAACCAAGGCCGTGACGTTCACGAACACCAACGCTTACTCGGGCAACAACGGCCGCGCCTCGGTGCTGGTCGGCGGTCAGTACTACATCGTCGGCAACGCCGGCAACTCGGGTTCGTCGCCGAACCCGACCTATGGCCAGCTTGACATGCTGACCATGAACACGGGCGTGCAGACGCTCGCGGCAGGCAGCAGCTGCGCATTCTCGCAGCCGGTCGGCACGTTCTTCTCGGGCAACAGCAGCACCTACGCGGCACCGATGTCGTGCGGTCTGGGCACGATCACCGACGCGCTGTCGAGCACCACGTTCGCCAAGAAGACCAATGCCGGCGGCAACCAGTTCGGCTTCTCGCTGACCTCGCTCAGCCAGCCGTTCGACAAGACCGGCAAGGATGCCAACTTCCGCGGTCTGTTCCTCGCGCCGGACGGCACCCTGTACGCGTCGAAGGGCAGCGGTGGCAACGGCGTGAACACGGTCTTCCAGGTCGGCGCAACGGGCGCGCTCGCGAACGGCGCGAAGTTCAGCAACCTGCAGAACGTCGCCATCACGCCGCTCTTCACCACGCCGACGACCGCATGGTCGGGCGCGCCGGGCGCCGCCAACGAACCGACGTCGAACGCCACGCTGACCACGGCGCTGACGGCCGCCAGCGTGACGTCGTGGCCGATGAGCTGGAATACGGGCTTCCCGTTCGGCATGTGGATGCCGAAGACCAACACGAACCTGATGTTCGTGGCTGACGAAGGCGACGGCGATCCGGCCGACATGACGATCGGCAGCGGCGGTCTGTGGGTCTATCAGAAGTCGGGCAGCACGTGGACGGCGATCGCCCACCTCACCCAGGGTCTGAATCTCGGCCAGGCGTACACCGTGACCGACACCGCCGGCACGTACGGCACGGCGGGCGCGAAGTACACGACCTCGGCCGACGGTCTGCGCAACATCACCGGCCAGGTCAACAGCGACGGCTCGTACACGATCTACGCGATCACGTCGACGGCCAACAACAGCCTCGGTACGACGTTCGACGCGGGTGCCGATTCGAACCAGCTCGTGAAGATCACGCTGAGCGTGAGCGGCACGACCGTGACGACCTCGGGCTTCTCCGTGATGCAGACGGCGCCGTACGGCCAGGTTCTGCGCGGCGTGACGATGACGAGCCGCTAAGCGGCAACGCTGGCAGGCACCGGACAGGGTCCGGTGCGTTTCGGATGGCCCGCATTCTTCGGAGTGCGGGCCATTTGTCTGGTCAGGCGCGAATCTGTACCTTGATCGAATGCGCGCTTTTGTCCGCGGCGATCCTGAAGGCCTCGTCGATCTCGGCCAGATCCATCTCGTGCGTGACCATCGTCCGAAGCACGTTGCCCTTGCGCGCCAGCAGATCGATCGCGACCTCGAAGTCGTGCTTGCCGTCGATGACGCTATAGCAGTTCGGCAGATGGATGGTGAGCTCGCGTTCGAGGGCCTCGATGATTTCGAGTCCGCGGAAGCCGCGATCGAACGCGCCGAGGACACCCAGCATGCCGAGGTGGCGCACGAGCTTGCACGAGAAGTCGAGCGTGTCGGCCGAGCCGCCCACGGTCTCGATCGCATAGTCGGCGCCGAGGCCATCCGTCACCTGATTGATCTCGCCGGCGGCCGTCGGCAGGTCTAACGAAAGAACCCCCGCCGCGCCCATCTTCAGGGCGGCCTTCGCCTGGACCTCGTGCTTGGCGACCACATAAACCTTCTCGCTGCCGGCGTCGAGTGCCGCCGCCAACGCGGAGAGGCCGATGGTTCCCGCGCCCACGATCACGCCCGTCCTGCCCGGGCCGATCCCCATGCGCCGCGCCGCATGCACGCCGACGGCGACAGGTTCGACGATGGCGCCGAGCTGATCGTCGACCGCATCCGGAAGCGGAAACACGCCAACTGCCTTCGTCCTCACGAACTCGGCAAAACCGCCGCCGAACGGAAACTCGCGTGCCTGGCAGTGCAGCGCATAGCCGCGCTTGCAAAAAGCACATTTCCCGCACGCGGTGCCGAGCACCATGTCGACGGTGACGCGCCGGCCGAGCAAGGTGTTCGTCACGCCTTCGCCGACCGCAACCACGACGCCGCTCAGTTCGTGGCCCATGGGAAAGCCGGAGCGGCCGGCAAACGTTCGATAGGGATGCAGATCGCTGCCGCAGATGCCGATATTGGCGACCTTCAGAACGACCGTTCCCGGGATGGCCTCGGGTCGCTCCATTTCAATCAGTTCGAGCTTGCGCAGGCCGGTCTGCAGCGCCGCTTTCATGGCACCTCCAGCCGAATAGCATTCCTGATTCAATTGACTGTCCCTCCAGGTTCGTTAGGCAACCCGATTATGGCACGGCACCATCGGACGACCGCCGCCCGCACGGACCGCCGTGCTTTTTCCCGCGACAGCTGCACACATTCCTTTCCTTACACGGGTATCGAATTAATTAAAAAGGAACGTAATTTTTCCGCCACGGCTGTTTCATCATTGAGAACGAGAATCTGCTGCCGCGGCGGGTTGCCAGTAAGTACTGAATGGCTTTTGCCCGCGCGAACGGGGAGTGCTGGCGGCATCGGTACGCCATCGCCGCACGCTGTACGACAGCGGACGCCACTTCACCTGGGCCGCAGCGTGGCTGGATATCAAATCGCACAAAGCCAGCGCTGCCGCTCTGCTACCTGACATTTTTATTTCGACATGGGTCCGTGCCTTGAGCAGATCAGGACGCATCGAATCGAGCGTTGCCGGCACGGACAGGCAATGGACTGATCCATGACAAGTTTAATGAAATTTTTCTGAGGGGATGTGTCAATGAAATTGAAAGCAATACTAAAGAAAGAAATCCTGATCCTGGGCTGCCTCGCGCTTGCCGCGTGCGGCGGTGGCGGGAATTCCGGCGCGTCCGCACCGTCGGGTGCTTCCACGCCGTCAGGTGCGTCTACCCCGTCGGGTGCTTCCACGCCGACGGGCGCCTCCGCACCGACGGGCGCTTCCACGCCGGTCGTAACCCCGGCCAGCCTGACGTGGTCGGTCGACTCCGGTACGACCGTGACGCAGGCACAGATCGCCGTGAGCCCGTCCATCGGCTCGGGTGCCGGCGGTACGCCGTTCACGCTGGCGGCTCTCGCGGCCGACCCCAACAACACGCAGACCGTCGTGAGCGCGTCCAACCCGTTCCAGGCCAACGGCAACGTGCCGGATACGGCCTATGGGCTTTGCAACTACACGGCCTCGGCGGCACGCCTGTACTACGGCGGCACGACCGCCACCACGAACCCGCTGAACAGCTCGACGACGCCGTTCAATACGCCGACCGCCAAATCGGCCTTCAGCACGAGCGCGACCTATCCGTTCGTGAACATGGCGCCGTTCTATTTCCCGCTGACGTACACGTCGAACGTGACGTCGACCGGCAACGTCAACGCCTCGGCAACGCCGATCATCGGCCTGTTCGACTGGCGTCCCGAGTACATGGACGAAGGCCTGGTGGCGGCCGAATCCGACGACAACGGCAAGACGTGGTACTTCATGCAGAACACGCTGGAGCTGGCCGCGGGCAATAACGTTTGCCCCGCCACGCTGCAAAGCGACAACTCCGCGACGACGGCCGGCGACGGCTGGGGCCACGCCACGATCGTGCAGTTGCCGGGCTCGAATGCGAAGACTGGCGGCCAGATGCTGTACATGCTCAATCGTGCTCCGGCAGCTGTGGACGTTGCGCCGCTCAACGTGATCCAGCTGACCAACGTATCGCCGAAATTCCCGATTCAGAACACGAACGCCACGACGGTCGGCTCGCAGGACATCAACGCGATTCAAACCGCGCTGACGAATACGCCGGGCACGACGTCTCCGGTCGTCGTGCAGCAGACGGTCGGTCTCCTGAACCCCGACGGCATTCTGGCCGTGGTTCCGAATACCACGCCGGGCACGCCCACCACGGTTCTGTACGTGCAGAAGATCCTGAACGGCGACAACACCGGAAGCACCGCTCTGCCGGCTGTGCAGCAGTGCGCCAAGGCCCCGTTCAGCGGCAAGACCAACCATGACATCACGTATGTTCGGCTTGCCACGACGACAGACGGCGTTCACTTCACCGATGAAGGTGCGGTCAATGGCCTGAACGATCCGACCACGGTCGACTACAACGGAACCCGTTGGGTGACGCCGCGCGGCACGCTGATCGACATCAACGGTGACGGCAGCCGCTGGGGCCTGCTGTTCTCGGCAGGCAACTGTCTCGATGCGGACTCCGATGCGTTCCACTACATCGGGTACGCGGAATCGAGCGACCTGAAGAACTGGACTGTCTATAACGACATCAACCATCCGATCGCGTCGATCAACACGATCACCGCGAAGAACCAGGGTGGCAATCAGTCGACGGTGACGATTCCGGCCAATCCGCCGCTGATCCCGACGCAGTCGTGGTTTGCCCAACGCGTGTACGCACCGTCGGGCATCCAGATCGATCCGACGCACCTGAGCGTGACCTTTGCGGGTTATGGCGTGCAGTCGCCGAAGACCGACCTGCTGAACTACCGTCAGATCGGCAACATCGTGCTGACGGCCAGCAAGGCGCTGCCGAAGGCGCCGAACAACATCAATAACCAGTAAGCGTTGATCTTGCGTAGTACAGACGGTATGCGGTAGCCGTCTGCGGTTTCTCCCGAGCCGTACGTGCTCGAGGGAGCCGAAAGCAAAACCTGAGCGCCACCTGCCTTGACCGGCCAGGTGGCGCTTTGCTTTATGCGTATGGTTGGTGGTTCATGTTTGCGATAGGTGGGCGTCGACAAGAGGGGCCAACTGCGGCGCGTACTCATGTGCCAGATCGTGGTTGCCACCTGCGACGACATGCAAGCGTGCGTCAGGAAGCAGTTCGAGAAGCCGCCGGCCAACCGCGACTGGACTGATTGGATCGGCATCTCCCCAAAGCAGAAGAACCGGCTGCGCGATGCGGCGCAGTTCGTGCGTCAGGTCGGCCTTGAAGGATGTGAACCAGTCGGGGAAAGGCGGATTTGCATTGCTCAATCCACTTCGCCAATCCGTGGCGCCCAGTGCCTGGGTGTCGATTCCGCCAGAAGTTACCGTCAGAACCAGATGAGTGACCAGGTCGGGCTTGGCGAGCGCTGCGCGGATCGCAATCACGCCACCCATCGATTGGGCGATCAGCGCGGTGGGTTGGTCGATCTGGTCGACGACCATCCGAAGCAGGTCGTCGATGTCGTTGACGTCGGGCGCAGCGGGCTCCTGGCCGAACCCGGGATACGCGACGATGACTTTTCTGGCGGGGTTCGTCAGGCGATTCGCGAGTGGCTGCCAGAATGCGGTGTTGCCGGATGCGCCTGGCAGGAAGAGTAATTTTGAGGGGGTGCGCGTGTACTGATTCTTCATTGCTTATGGGATGCCGATTGCGCGTATGGACGTTGTGGATGTTGCCAGCGCGAGGAGAACGATTGTCGATGATCCCGATGTTGATGTCGACCGGTCGCTCCTCGCCGACAATACGCTTTCACTAACCGTTCGCACGTTTGTTCGGCGTCAACGGCGGTTATGTCGCTTCATATTTCGATAGGTACGACCGACCATGACGCGACGCTCGACGTGCGGCACCCAATGTCCGCAAGCGTGTGTGCAAGGGGTGTTTGCAACGCACACGCGCCGACAGGCGTCGGAGCGACACGTCGTGCTCGCAGCCTAACCGGTCGCATGGAAAGGGGTACCATGAGGAAGTTATCGAACGCCAGGTTCATCCGTACCTGAGCGTATAACGTCTCCCTGACCAGGAGTCCTGCCATGATCCTCTATCACACCGTACCCGATTCCCCGGTTATCGAAATCTCAGTCGAAGGCAAAATCACCGACCACGAACTGCGCGAAGCCATCGAGCGCATGCGTGGTGATCTTGAACTGAACGGTAAGACCCGCGTGCTCGAACGCATTGAGCATTTCAGTGGCATCGAGCCGAAGGCGCTATGGACCGATATGACGCTCGGTGTCTCCGTTGCCCGCAAGGTCACGCGTGCCGCCGTGGTGGCCGATGCGGGCTGGATTCGCGCTGCGATGCATCTGGCGCGGTTTTTTACGAAGGCTGAAATCAAGGCATTTCACGTCAACGAACTGGAGCAGGCGCGGGCCTGGATCAACGCCTGAACGTCGTTGACAACCGATCGCATCGACGAATGAAGACGACAGTGAATCAATGAGACCTTACCGTTCGAGCAGTTTGAAGAACGGCGACGCGATAATGAGTAGTCCAAACGCGAAAACTATCCACCAGGCCGGTGTTCTGAGGTGTGCGAGAGCAGGAACGCGACGCACGAGATAGCACGGAATCAGACAGGCTACGATGCCAAACACCGGCACAGTAAGCTGCATCAGCATCATCGTCGAAATATTGAGCTTTACCCAGAAGGTCAGAAAGCAGACCGTACCGATAGCAATCGCAAACGGCACTAACCGGTTGAAACGGTCACTACGGACCATGAATCTATCGACGATGTTGGTGACAATGCCACGCACGGCGTCGTGGAAACCGAGGTAGATCCCGAAGAAGGCCGTGAAGATTGCCAGAACATTCAGAATCGTAGCCAGAATCCGGACTGTTTCACCTCTCATGACTCTGGCGGCAAGCGCCAGTGAAGAGATGTTGTGCGTCATCGCGTAGACCGCATCCTCGTGGTGTGTCGCCAGCATAAAGGACAGCGCAAAAAACACCACGCAAGTTACGAGGATAAAGTAGGCATATCGGCATGCACGAAGCGACCGATAGTTGGCAATTTCACGCTTTCCTTCCAGTTTCCGGTACGCGACGTTCATCGGATTCAACACATGAACGTAGATGATCGAGAGCATGGCCCAAGGCAAGGTGAGCAGCACATCAACCATGAACGACGAAATCTCCGGAAAGTGACCGAGTGCGAGGTGAGACACATTCCAGTAAGGCATCATCGACAAACCGAGAAACACAATGATGCCCAGCTTCGAAACAATCATAGGCCCGGAGATACGGAACAGGAGTCGCTCTCCGCGCGACGCGATCAACACAAGCGTAATGATGATCGCACCGATGTACCACGTATGATCGCCGAGTGACGCGGCCGTCAGCTTGTATGTCTGAAGATAGGATGCGCTATCTCTTGTGATAGCCGAGGAATACGCGAGCATTCCCTTCAGCAGCATCAGAAAATAGGCAACGCCCATGAAGCCAGCCCAGTTTTTGCCGAGGTATTGCGTGATGATGTCGTTGTAATCGTCGCACGCTTCGGTATGCGCCAGCGACTGAAGGTACAGTCGAGCCTGAAGGTACGTCGCAGGATAAGCGATCACCAATGCCGTCAAAGACACCCAGAATCCTTTGACGCCCATCTGGATCGGCAGAAAAATGATCCCAGACCCGATCGCCATCCCGATGCACATCACAACCCAGCCGGCGTCATATCGCGTGAAGGGGACCGTGGGCTGCCCGGTTGCTTCGGGCAGGCAAGTTGGCAGCGTGTCGGCAGCGTTTTTCATCGAATCTCCCGGATTTTTTTCTCTTCAATATCGTTCGCCACGCGGCTCATCACAATGCACCGGCGGGCTTTCCGCGGACGTGCTATTGACAGCATCAATTCATAAAAGCTTCGCGCCACGTCGATACGCCACGGCGCCGCGACTGCATTGTCTGGGGGGCAACACGGAGTCGTGTCGTTCCTTATGCCAGTTAGCTTCCCGAAAAGAACCGTCGAGTTGATGCATCTCCTGGCTCGCATTATCGGAGCGCGAGCGGCTCCAAAAAAAGTGTTTCGCTGATTGGAACGTGCAAATGGTTGGGGCCGATTGGCAGGCAGTAGCCGGCAGATTCGCGTGCGGGTATCCGGAGCACCGGTCTCTCGGGATGGTCACGACGAACCATATAGCAGTGGGCGGTGATGACAATTCAGAGTAGAGTGGGCAGCTATCGAAATCGGTCCACCTGTCCGAATCGCTTCCATACCCAAATTGTCCTCAAAGCCAAATTCCCAGAGCCCTCGGCTCGCAGGACCGGATGGTCTCGCGGACGCCTTAAGCGACCGACAGTTCTCGACAAACCTTGCCCGAGGTCTCGATGTACTGCGAGCTTTCACTGCCGCCGAGCCCGTGCTGACCAACCGGGCGCTTTCTGATCGTACCGGGCTACCGAAAGCGACTGTTTCGCGACTCACGTACACGCTCACGCTGTACGGATATCTGGTTCAGGAGGAGTCCGGAGCTTACCGCCTGGGAACAGGTTTCCTCGCACTCAGTCATCCCATTCTGGCGAGCTTGCCGGTACGACAACTCGCGCGCCCATTCCTGCAGGCACTCGCCGATCAAACAGGATTTACTGTAAATCTCGCTATGCGCGAGCGTGTGAAGGCAATCTACATCGATACTGTTCGCGCTGATCTTTTCAATCCCTACCTTCCCGATATCGGACGCGTCAGCCCTCTTCTGCAGAGTGCAATCGGACGCGCACTCATATTCGGTCATCCTTCGGCGGAAAAAGAACGTCTGCTCAATCGGATCAAGGTGGGCGACCCAGAGAACTTCGAGGCAGGCCTTTCACTTCTCAAGGATGACGAAGCATTGTTCGCCAGGACTGGTTATTGTCGCGCACGAGGACCGTGGCTTTCCGATATCGATGCGATAGCCGTGCCACTTCCACTGCCGGGCCGGATGAGCCCTGTCGCGATCAATTGTTCGGTTGCGATGTCCGCACCTCACGTCGCGCGACTGGTTGAGGCTGTCGATGCGCTCAAGGACACCGCACGGCAAATCGGCGATGCTTGCAGCCGCGCGAGACCTGAAAGACTCTGATCTTTCCCTAGCCTGCTTGCGACGCAACCTGCTCCAGGATCGAACCGCTCGAAACCTGAACCTCGAAGTATTCGACCTTTGGATCGAAGGAGTCGAGAAGCTTTTGGGTGCTCTCTTTTACGACTGCCTCGTGAATGTCGTCGCGGCGCGCAAACTGACGTACCGCATCCATATCGCGCCAGTAGCTCATGAACAGGATTTCGTATTTCTCGCCGATCTGTTTGGCCGACATGCTCGCGCCGATGTGACCGTCGAGCTTTTTCATTTCCTGGAACGTGTTGCGCGCGAGGTGTGCTCCGTATGTGTCGACAACCTGCTGGTTAGCGGCAATGGCGCGCCAGGTTCGGATAATCATGATCGGTCCTTTCTGGTGTGGTTGCGGAGAAATCTTGATCGATTGATGCCGTCGATCAGGGCTTATGCGGTCGTCGGAAGCAACATTCTCTCGTTCATCGCCTGGCGTATTTCTACGTCAAACATATCCGGCGCCGGATTTCCGTGGATGAATCCAATGATCGTCGGATTTTGAGTAGTGGAAGCGGGCCGATGATCGGCGATCTTTCAGGCGACTGGAAGCGGTCTGCGAAGCATTTCATTTCTCCGAATGTCTCGCAAAGCAACCGTGATACAGGATGATAAGTCCCGGTTCACCTCGTAGATTTTTTGATTCGCAGAGTGAAACGGTGAGCCGTTCCAACCTGATTAGACACTCTGTATCAGGACCAACATCTACTGCCTGTCGATACCCGGGCTGAATTGCGGTTACGACAGGCGCGATTACGCGAAGATTTACCAACGCTATAAGTCTTGAGTTTGCATGCGAATCCTCGTGATCCGGAAAACCCACTTGGGAAAATCTGCATGACAGAGGGGGCTGCGGCGCCAGATTATCCGTCTGCTATAACGGGCTTCGTCGTTCCGATCAGGTACTTGCAGACGCCGTCGAACCTTTGAGGGAAGCCTCACGGAAAGCGAGCGGCATGATTGTCGTCGGCCTGCCACGGAAATCTGGGGTGCGGTAAATGGGCGAGCTAGCCGTTTGATTGCAGATTGCTCTGTTGCACCCAAAGGGAAGGAGGGTAGACCTTGTGTAGACCAAGGGCAGACTACTAAAGGAAAGGGGCTACGCCAGATGACGTAACCCCTTGATTTCTTTGGTAGGCCGTACGGGATTCGAACCTGTGACCAACGGATTAAAAGTCCGCTGCTCTACCAGCTGAGCTAACGACCCAAAAGAGAAACGGGATTATATCGGCGAGCCTATAACCTGTCAACCCGACATACCCGTCACGTTATCGGCGTTTCCCTGAAGAACGGGAAATCGCGAACGTCAAAATGAAAGGCCCGGATATCGCTATCCGGGCCTTTCAGCGAGAGGCGCGCGTGGCTATGACATCGGACACTGCGCGTACTGCCAACGACTCAATCAGTTCCGCTGCCGCTACTTGATCTGCGACAGCTTGCTCTGCGCCGACTGCGCGACGTCCGAGCCGCCGTATTGCGCGACGATCTGCTCGAGGGTCTTCCTGGCCGCGGCCTTCTGACCTTGTTCGAGCTGATTGTTCGCAATCGCGAGCAGCGCTTCAGGCGCGCGCGGATGCTGCGGGTAATTCTTCACCACACCCTGCCAGACGGCCGTCGAACCCTTGTAGTCGCGCAGCGCATACAGCGCATTGCCGAGCCAGTACTGCGCGGTCGGCTGATAGGGGCTCGACGGATATTTGGAGATGAAGCTGCGGAACGACGCGGCCGCATTCTTGAAATCGCCGCTGCGGAATTGCTGTGAAGCCGCGTTGAACGCATCGGTTTCACCCGGCTGAACTTCGCCCTGGACGCCGTCCACCGTCTGTTGCTGCGGCTCGAATTTCTTCAGGCGCGTGTCGAGATCGGTGTAGTAGTCCTTCTGCTGTTTTTGCAGCATGCCGAGCTGGTTCGCCATGTCCTCGTTCTGCCCGCGCAGCGTCGCGACCTGCTGGTTCAACTGGTCGAGACGGTTGGACTGATCGAGGATCGTGCGCTGCGCCGCCGACAGCTGACTCGACAGGCTATCGGTCTTCGAGCGCAGATCGAGAATGGCCTGGCGGGCCTGATCGTCGTCGAAGATGCCCGCATGAGCGGGCACGGCCGCGAGGGCCGTGCCTGCGACGCAGGCCGCTGCGGCAAGCCGCAGCCAGGAGAAACGATGCGTCATTCGGCTCATTACCTGTTGACTTACTGTTGATACACGAGGTCGGCGCGGCGGTTCTGTGCCCACGACGCTTCGTCATGACCCGTTGCCATCGGCTTTTCCTTGCCGAGGCTCACGGCTTCCATTTGCGAATCCGCGACGCCCATCAGCGACAGCGAACGGCGCACGGCTTCAGCACGCTTCTGGCCGAGTGCCAGGTTGTACTCGCTCGTGCCGCGCTCGTCGGTGTTGCCCTGGATCAGCACGTGACGTTGCGGATGGCTCTTCAGGTACTGAGCGTGTTGCTGAAGCAGCGTCTGATAGTCGTCCTTGACCGAGTAGCTGTCGAAGTCGAAGTAGATGCTGCGCTTGGCGAGCGGGCTGTTCGGATCGTTGAGCGGATCGACGTTGACGGTTGCGACGTCGTTCGGGTTCGGCTGAGCCGAGCCCGCACCCTTGTTGGCGTTTTCGTCGAGCTTGACGCCCGAGTGACACGCGGCCAGCGCGCCGACCATGACGACGGCGAATGCGAAACGAAGTTTGGACATCATTTGATTACTCTCCTTGTGTTATTGCATCAACGTTATTGCATAAACGGGCCCCAGGACGGTTCGCGTACGCTACCGCCCTGAACGGACAGGACCTGCCGGGTACGACCGTCGGTCGATACTGCGGCCAACACGCCACGGCCGTTCACCTGAGTGGCGTAAAGAATGTACTGACCGTTCGCCGCGAAGCTCGGCGATTCGTCATGTGTCGTGTCCGTCAGGCCCGTGGCGGTTCCGCCTTGCAGGTCCTGGAGATACAGCTTGAATGCACCGCCGACGCGCGAGATGTAGGCAAGCTGCTTGCCGTCAGGACTCACTCGCGGGCTGGTGTTGTAGCTGCCCGTAAACGTGACGCGTTGCGCGGAGCCCGCGCTTTCGCCTTGTGCCGGCATCTTGTAGATCTGCGGCGAGCCGCCGCGGTCGCTCGTGAAATAGATCCACTGGCCGTCAGGAGAGTAGGTCGGCTCGGTGTCGATCGAGCTGCCTTGCGTGAGACGTCGCAGGCCACTGCCATCGGCATTGACCGCGAAAATCTGCGTATTGCCGGTGCGCGACAGCGCGACGGCGAGCGTGCGCCCGTCCGGCGACCAGGCCGGCGCGCTGTTGTTGCCCTTCTGGTCCGATACGACGATACGCCGGCCCGTGGGCAGGTCGTGGATGTAGACGATCGGCTTTTTCTTTTCGAACGACACGTAGGCGACCTTGGTGCCGTCCGGCGACCAGGCCGGCGAGATGATCGGCTCGGGGCTCGACAGCGCGATATGCGCGTCCTGGCCGTCCGAATCGGAAATCTGCAACTGGTAGCGGTTGCCCGACTTGATGACGTACGACAGGCGCGTCGCGAACACGCCGCGATTGCCCATCAGCTTCGCGTAGATGTAGTCGGCGACCTTGTGCGCGCTCATGCGCAGACCGCTTGCCGGGCTTACGAGCACGAGGCCGCCGAGGCTTTCGCCCTTGACCGTGTCGTACAGCTTGAAGCGCACTTCGTACTGGCCGTTCGGCAGGCGGTTCACGCTGCCCGCGACGAACGCGTTGGCGCCCTTGGCCTTCCAGGCGCCGAGATCGACCGAATCGGTCTCCGACACCGGCGTCGAGCCTGCGTCGACATTCGTGAATTTGCCGCTGCGTTGCAGGTCCTGGCGCACGATTGCGCTGACCTGCTGCGGGGAGTTCGCTTCATTGGCGAAATTCGCCGTTGCGATCGGAAACTGGGTGGATCCGACGCCCGTCACGAGGACGTTGAGTTGTGCATTGGCGGCGCCGCCGACGGCGATGAGGCACGTTGCCACGAGCGTTCGCAGGCCTAGCTTGGTCATCAAACTCATGCTGTATGGATTCCTCAAAACGGTTTTACTAATACTTCACGACAGCAGACAGACCGGAAAACAGCTAATTCGTTCCCGAGGCGGCCGTGCGCCATAGCACGGCTTTTGTCCTCAATTGACCGCAACTTAGCCGTAAATCGACTGCTAGCCAGCTGTCAAACTTCTGCGAATCGACCCGCAAGTCAGCCCGCAGGGCGCAACGTTATCAGGAAGCTTTCCGGCGTTTTGCCGTTGAGGTCCAGAGGCATCGGATCCGAGCGCTGCACGGCCCGTAACGCGGCGGCGTCCCATGCGGCGTTGCCGCTACTGCGCGAGACCGTCGCGCTCAGCAAGGTGCCGGTCGGCGAACAGCGCACGGAGATGACGGTTTCGAGGCCTTCCGTTTCGCCGCCCCACGAAATGTTCGGGCGCACGACGCGGCGGACCTTGTCCGCATAACCCGGCGATGCCGCATTGCCTCCCGAGCCGCTGCCAGTACCGCTCTTGCCGAGCCCGTTGCCCGACGAACCCGTGGGGCCCGCCATGCCCTGCATCTGCGCAAGTCGCGCGCGTCGTTCCGAGTCGAGCTGTTTCTTCGCCTGCGCGGCGGCATCGGCCTGCGCCTTGGCCTTCGCCGCTTTCTCGGCGTCAGCCTTCTTCTGCGCCTCCGCCTGAGCCTGCTTCTGTTGCTGCTCCTGCTGTTCTTTCAGTTGCTGCTGCTTTTGCTGCTCGGCGAGCTGCTGTTGCTTGAGCCTGTCGGCCTGCTGCTGCTGTTGCTGCTTGAGCTTCGCGGCCTTCTGGGCGGCGAGTTGAGCGGCCTGCTCGGCCGCCAGTTCCTGCTGGCGTTTCGCGTCCGCTTCCTGCTGCTCTTTCAGCTTCTGCTGACGCTGCTGCTCGGCCAGTTGCGCCGCGCGCGCTGCTTCCTGCTGCTGGCGTTTCTTTTCCTGCAGGGCGATGTCGGCCTGCTCGTCGCGCACGGGCGGGGCAGGGGCGACCGGCGCGGGCGGCGGCGGAACGGGACGCGGAATCGCCGAGTCCGGCACCTCGGTCCACAGTTCCGCTTCCGCGCCTTCGGGCGTGCTGTTCTGCCACTGGATGCCGTGGTACAGGAAGAACCCGAGCAGCGCATGCATCACCAGCGCGAACGCAAAGGCTCGCCCGGTGCCGCGTTCACGCGGTGGCTGGAGCGGGTATTCGGAATTCTTGCGGATCATTGCGATTTGACGAGCAATCCAACGCGCTTGACGCCCTGAGCCTTCAGCTCGGACATCACGTTCATCACGGCTTCATACTTCACGGTTTTGTCGGCGGCGATCACGACGGGCTGGTCCGGGTGCGATTGCGCGCGATCGGCGATGAAGCCGTTGAGGCCGGCCTTCGTCATGTCTTCCTGCTGCTGCGTGCCGGCGTCGTCCTTGTACTTGACGCTCATGTTGCCGTCCGCGCGGATGTTGACGATCACGGGCGGGGTTTGCTGCTGCGGCGCGGCGCCGCCGACGGTCGGCAGATTGACGATCGACGGCGCAACGAGCGGTGCCGTGACCATGAAGATCACGAGCAGCACGAGCATCACGTCGATGTACGGCACGACGTTGATGTCGGCCATCGCGCGGCGCTGACGCGAGCCGCGCATGCTGGAGGAGCGGGAGCCTGCCATCGTGGCCTCCTTACTGTGCCTGGCGCTGCAGAATGTTCGAGAACTCTTCGATGAAGGTTTCGAAACGGATCGCCAGACGGTCGATGTCGTGCGCGTAGCGGTTGTAGGCAACCACGGCCGGAATTGCGGCGAACAGGCCGATCGCGGTGGCGGTCAGCGCCTCGGCGATGCCCGGCGCGACGTTCGCGAGCGTGGCCTGCTGCACGTTGGCGAGGCCGCGGAACGCATTCATGATCCCCCACACCGTACCGAACAGACCGATATACGGGCTGACCGAACCGACCGAGGCGAGGAACGCGAGGTTCGCCTCGAGCACGTCCATTTCGCGCTGGAACGCCGCGCGCATCGCACGCCGGGCGCCGTCGAGAATCGCGCCCGGATCGTTCAGGCGTTTTTCCTTGCCCTTCAGGAATTCGCGCATGCCGGACTCGAAAATCCGCTCGAGCGCACCGATCGTGTGACGGTTGTTCGCGGCGCTCTGATACAGCGCCTGCAGGTCGCCGCCCGACCAGAAATCACGCTCGAAGCGTTCAGTTTGCGCGCGCGCCCGGCGAATCGCAAACCACTTGCGGAAGATGAAAGTCCATGACAGCAGCGAGAGCAACAGCAGCAGAGCCATGACCGCCTGGGCCAGCAGGCTCGCGTTGAGTACGAGTGAAACGATCGACAGATCTTGTGTAGTGTTCATAAAGGTTCGTTTTAACGTCCCGGGAAGGGGGCGTCCGGCTGCAAGGCCGCCTCAAGCTTGCCGTGAACAGAACGGAAGCTTCGGCGATATCGAAGCCGAACCATGCTTTGTGTTGCCTGATCGGTATGAGTTCACTGGCCCCGTATCAACGAGGCTCGGTCATCGTCCGTTGACACGCCGGCGCTGCTCAATGCATATCTGGCCCGCGCCGCAGCGCGGCGAGAACCGGGGCGGGGATCGCCGCCGGCCGCAGCGCGTCGCGGTCCACGCAGCCGATCCGGATCGAACCGGCGGCTAGCAGCGTGCTTTCGCGCCATGCTTCCTGCGCGAAATCCACCGAAGCTCTGCCAAGACGCTCGATCCGGCTGACAATTTTCACGATGTCGTCGAGCCGGGCCGGAGCCCGGTAGTCGACTGCGGTGCTGCGCACGATGAAAATCGCCCCCGTTTCTTCCGCAAGCCGATGCTGGTCGACGCCGCACGCGCGCAGCCATTCGGTGCGCGCCCGTTCGAAAAATTTCAGGTAATTGGCGTAAAACACGATGCCGCCCGCATCGGTATCTTCGTAGTACACGCGGATGGGCCATGTGTAGCCGCTTTCCATGCCAGGCTGGCTGGTCGACATATTCATGCGGCGCATTTTACCGGAACGCATACTGCGGGTCTGTTTCAAAATGTGCGTTTTGTCCGGCGTGCTCCGGCCGCGCGTGCGGCCGGGTTTGGCGCACGCCCGAGCGCCCATTCGAGGGCCGTCCGGCAGGGCGAGCCAAAGGGTAGCCGAGGGGCCACTCAGGGACCACCCAGGAACCCGACGGGACCACTGGGCGCGGTTTGCCCACCGCTCGCCGGGCCGACGACCCTCGTGGTGCGGTCAGCCGCGATGCACGGTCAGTCCGCCGAACGACTGCGCGACCGGCATCAGCTCGATCGTATTGATGTTGACGTGGGCGGGGCGCGTGGCGATCCAGTAGATCGAATCGGCGATGTCCTCGGCGGTCAGCGGCTGGACGTTTTCGTAGACCTTGGCGGCCTTGTCGTCGTCGCCGCGATAGCGCACGTTCGAGAATTCGGTGCCGCCGCACAGGCCCGGTTCGATGTCGGTCACGCGCAGCGCGGTGCCGGCGAGATCGGCGCGCAGGTTCAGGCTGAACTGGCGCACGAACGCCTTGGTCGCGCCGTAGACGTTGCCGCCCGCGTACGGCCAGCGGCCCGCGATCGAGCCCAGATTGAAGATATGGCCGCGATTGCGCTCGACCATGCCGGGCAGGAGCGCATGCGTAACCTGCACGAGGCCCGTGCAGTTGGTCTCGATCATGGTGTTCCATTCGTCGAGGCTGGCCTTGTGCGCGGGCTCGGTGCCGAGCGCGAGGCCGGCGTTGTTGACGAGCACGTCGAGCGCGGCGAATTCGGCCGGCAGCGAGGCGGGCACGGCTTCGACGGCGGCGCGGTCGCGCACGTCGAGTTCATATGGCAGCAGCGCGTCGCCGAGTTCGTCGGCGAGTGCCTGCAGACGGTCTTTGCGGCGAGCGGTAGCGACGACGCGATGGCCGCCCTTGACGAAGGCACGAGCGATGGCGGCGCCGAAGCCTGCCGACGCACCGGTAACGAACACGATCATTGCAATTCCTTGGTCGATAAGAGACAAAGGCCCCAAGCCTACTTGCAATGCGGCGCTGCGGCAAGGATGAACGAGCCGCATCGGCAGCCGTGGCAGCGGCGTTTGGCGGATATTCGGCGCGGCTGCCCGGCTTTCGTCAGACCTGTGCGCGAGACGCGGCGCTGGGCGCCCGAAAGCCCCGCCGGCGGGCGCTGGGGCGCCGGAAAGCCGGTTGCCTATTCGGGCCTCTTCCAATACACTAACGCGCTCGACCCTGCGTGACTGGCGATAGAACCGAGTCAGCCGACTCAGCCGATTCAACCAATCGGGTTCAAGGTGGAACAACCCACCGTGAAGCGCAGGGTGCCGTTTTGCCGTTCGCCTGGGCAGCCGTGATCCGCGCGCATCGATTTGCGCTGACGGTGGTTGGCCTGCCTCGCGTGTGCGGCGACTCCCCCCTCGCCACGTCTGGGCTGGCATGGCCGCCAGCAGCGCTGCGTACCCTCTACGCAAGATTCGGCGCACGATCCGGTCAACCTGAACACACTCAACGGAATCCGTATGTTTGACAGAGCCCAAAGCACCATCGCCAACGTCGATCCTGAACTCTGGAAGGTCATCGAGCAGGAAAACCGCCGTCAGGAAGAGCACATCGAACTGATCGCGTCGGAAAACTACACCTCGCCCGCGGTCATGGCCGCACAGGGCTCGCAACTCACGAACAAGTACGCCGAAGGGTATCCGGGCAAGCGCTACTACGGCGGCTGCGAATATGTGGACGTGGTGGAGCAACTGGCGATCGACCGCGTGAAGCAGCTGTTCGGCGCCGAAGCCGCCAACGTGCAGCCGAACTCCGGTTCGCAGGCCAATCAGGGCGTGTTCTTCGCCATGCTCAAGCCGGGCGACACGATCATGGGCATGAGCCTCGCGCATGGTGGCCACCTCACGCACGGTTCGCCGGTCAACATGTCGGGCAAGTGGTTCAACGTGGTCAGCTACGGCCTGAACGAAGCCGAAGACATCGACTACGACGCGGCCGAAAAGCTCGCGCAGGAACACAAGCCGAAGCTCATCGTGGCGGGCGCGTCCGCGTTCGCGCTGCGCATCGACTTCGAGCGCCTCGCGAAGATCGCGAAGTCGGTCGGCGCATACCTGATGGTCGACATGGCGCACTACGCCGGGCTGATCGCGGCGGGCGTCTACCCGAACCCGGTGCCGCACGCCGACTTCGTCACGACCACCACGCACAAGAGCCTGCGCGGCCCGCGCGGCGGCGTAATCCTGATGAAGGCCGAGTTCGAGAAGCCGATCAACTCGGCTATCTTCCCGGGCATCCAGGGCGGTCCGCTCATGCACGTGATCGCCGCCAAGGCCGTCGCGTTCAAGGAAGCGCTGTCGCCGGAGTTCAAGGCGTATCAGCAGCAGGTCGTCGAGAACGCGCGCGTGCTCGCCGAAACGCTGGTCAGGCGCGGTCTGCGTATCGTCTCGGGCCGCACGGAAAGCCACGTGATGCTGGTTGACCTGCGCGCGAAGAAGATCACCGGCAAGGCGGCGGAAGCGGCGCTCGGTGCCGCGCATATCACGGTCAACAAGAACGCGATCCCGAACGATCCGGAAAAGCCGTTCGTGACCTCGGGCGTGCGCCTCGGTTCGCCGGCGATGACCACGCGCGGCTTCGGCGTGAAGGAAGCCGAGCAGGTCGGCAACCTGATCGCCGACGTGCTGGACAACCCGGAAGACGCCGCGACGATCGAACGCGTGCGTGGGCAGGTCGCCGAGTTGACCCAGCGTTTCCCGGTCTACCGCTAAGCCGCCATGCATTGCCCCTTCTGCCGCCACGCCGATACGCAGGTCGTCGACTCGCGCGTATCCGAAGACGGCGCGACGATTCGCCGGCGCCGCCGCTGCCCGGCCTGCGACAAGCGTTTTACGACGTATGAGCGGGTCGAGCTGGCGTTGCCGTCGGTCGTCAAGAAGGATGGCAGCCGCACGGAGTTCGATCGCCGCAAGATCGTCGCGAGCATGCAACTGGCGCTGCGCAAGCGCCCGGTTGCGGCGGACGCGATCGACGCGGCGGTCGCCCGCATCGAGTATCAACTGCTCGGCAGCGGCGAGCGCGAGGTGCGCAGCGAGCGTCTCGGCGAACTCGTGATGAACGAGTTGCGTGCGCTCGACACGATCGCCTATGTCCGTTTTGCTTCGGTGTACCGGCGCTTCGAAGACGTCTCCGAATTCGAGGACGTGATCGAGGAATTCCGCCGCGCCTCTTCTCCTCCCAAGCCTTCCCGCAAGCGCTGAGCGCAGGCGTGCCGCGCGTTGTTCGCGGGCATTCGCACCGGTATTCGCATTCATTGTTTCGCGCTTTTCGCGCGTCTTTTCACGCATCGCTACCTCGCTCGATGATGGTTCGTCGCGGGTATTGTTGTCTGCCATAGCGTCCGAATACCACCTGGCCATTCGGCCGATTGCTGGGCGCTCGGCAAATCGCTAGATTGGCTGCATCCGTTCGAAACGCTCAGGGATGCAGATGAAATGCAATGCGATTTGCCGGCCGTCGCGCGCCGGTTTCACACTCGTCGAAACGCTGGCCGTGATAGCGCTGCTGGCCGTCATCGCGGTGATGGCGACGCCAGCGTTCGTTGCGTGGCATGTGCGCGATCAGGTCGACGCCCGCGCCCGGGCTTTGCTGTCGACCTTCGCCTATGCACGCAGCGAGGCGTTGCGCCGCGGTACGCGCGTGACCGTCTGCCGGACTAATGCGGCGCGCGCCTGCCTTGCCGCCGGGCAACCATGCGGCGACGCGATTGCCGACTGGGCCTGCGGCTGGGCCGTGCTCGCCGAGCGTGGCGGCAAGCTCTCGCTGCTGCGAGCGCAACCGTCGCTTGCGGCAGTGAGCATCACGGGCGTGCAAACGGACCTGACGTTCACGCCACCCGCCGGCCAACTGATCGGCGCATTCCGAAACTTCGATATTGCGCCGCGAAGTCCATCCAAAGCGATGCAGGGGACTATGTGGCGACGCTGCATCCGCATTGCGTCGGGCGGTCGCGCGCGGATTTCCGAAGGCGCGTGTGGAGCGACGTCATGATGCGAAGCGCGCCGAATACCCGTTTGCGTCGATTTGTGCCGGCTTGCGCAGGTAGTTCGCTGATCGAAGTGATGCTGGCGGTCGCATTGATCGCGGTGAGCGCATTGGGTTTGATCGCAGGTCAACTGTGGATCGCGCGCGAAGCCCGCGCGATGACGATGCGAGAAAACGCTGCATGGATCGCCGATTCGGTCGTCGAAGCGTTGGCGGTGCCCCCGGCAAGCGATGCCGCGCTAAACCAATGGAGCGCCCGTGCAGGCGTTGTCTTGCCGCATGGCGAAGCGTCGCTGGCAGAGAATGGTGCAGTTGCGGCGGCGCGCGTGACCTGGGACGCCGTGCACGACATGCCCGGTGCGGGTGACGTCGACGTGATCGACAAACCGGAGTCTTGCGGTGGCGTGGCGGTTCCCGCAGGCACTTCCTGCGTTGCATTGGCGTTCGTGAAATGAGGCGGCGACTTGTAGCTCGCGGTCACACGCTTATCGAGTTCGTGATTGCGATGGCACTCGGATTGATCGTGACTGCGGGCGCCGTTTCGCTCTACACGACGCAGCGCAATGCGTTCGAGCGCGCGAGCAATGCGATGCGGATTCGCGAAGCCGGTTTGACCACGCTGATGCTGATTGGCCAGCAATTGCAGATGGCCGGTTTCGTTCCCGCGGACGTCGTCGGCTACGCGGCGCCGCCTGCATTGTTCGGCTGCTCGGGAGGTCGTCCGACGGGTGCCGACAACAGTCCCGGCTGCACGACATTGAGCACGGGTTCGGACGGCGTTGCGATCCGTTACGTTGGCGATGCCGTGTCCACGTGGCCGTCTTCGAGCGGAGAGATAACCGATTGCGTGGGGCAAGCGGTAAAGAGCAGCGATGCGGCGCTCGGCACTCAGGGTGTGCCGGTCGTCAATCGCTACTTTGCCAACGTCAGTGGCTCGACCGGCGAGCCGGAGCTTTACTGCGAGGGCAATGGCAATGCGGGCACCGCGCAGCCGCTGGTGGAAGGCGTCGAACGCGTGCGGCTGCGCTACTGGCTGGCCGGCGCACTCGATGCGATCAATGCGTCGGCGGTGCCGGTGGATCAATGGGGCAACGTCGTCGCGGTGGATCTTTGCGTGATCGTGCGTGGAGCGCCGCAAGGGCAGCGTGCGCGCTATGTCGATTGCGACGGCGTGAGCACGCTCGGCGCCGATTTGCGGCCGCGACAGGCGTTTTCGCGTCGCGTTGCGCTACGCAATCGCGTGGAGGCGGGGGCTGCATCGTGATGGTCCACGAGAAATCGACGTGGTCGAGTGATGGCCCTGGCTGGCACCGCCAGTGCCGCATGCAGTGCATGAAGTTGGGATACCCAGGCAAATTCAATGGTCCGTCCGGTTGGCTCGCTCATGCATCGTGCGTTCGCCAACGCGGCGTCGTCTTGCCGATCGTGCTGCTGATTGCCGCGATGATGCTGGCCACGTCCGCAATCTGGTTCGAAACATCGCTCGCGTCGGCGCGTGCGGCGACCAATGTACGCGATTATTTGCAGGCTTTTCATGCGGCGGATTCGGCGTTGACTTTGTGTGAGCGCAACGTCCTTGCAATGGGTGTCGATGCGAACATACCGCCGCCGCTCGCGGCGGGCGAGCCGGTCCAATGGAAGCTTGCAGCCGCGTTCGAAGCCGGCGCTGTGACGCCTGTCGCGCAATGGCCGGAGGCGCAGGCGCCGCAGTGTCTCGTCGAGGCCTGGCGTCTTGGCAGCCGGGCGAATGCCACCGCGTATCTGCTGAGCGCGCGTGGCTTCGGCCACACGAGTGAATCGCAGGTCTGGCTGCAACTGGAACTGGTGGTCGAGGACGGCGCTATCGAGCGTCATTGGCGGCGTGTTGCCGCGAGGCCATTCTGATGGGAGGTGCATGACGAAATCGACTGCATCGGCATTCACGCTGCTCGAACTGATGATCGCGCTGGCGATAACCGCGACGCTCGCCGTGTTTGCGATTCCTTCGTACCGCAGCCATATTGCGCGAACGCATCGGGTCGATGCGGCGTCCGCGTTGTATCGCGCGGCGCAATTCGTCGAGGGCGCGGCGAGCGACAGCGTGCCGACATTGCCCGCGGGATTCGATCAGGCGCCGCAATCCGGCACGGCGATCTATCGCCTGCACGTATTGCCTGGGGACGACACGAACGGCGGCTATGCGATCGAAGCGGCACCGGTGGATGCCGGGCCGATGCGTGACGATCCCTGCGGCACGTTCACGCTCGATGCGACGGGGCAGCGCGGCAACAGAAACGAGGCGGGCGGTTCGACGCCGGCCAGTAGCGAGTGCTGGAATACGTCGTAGCCTGGCGTGAGGCGGATATGCGGTGCGACGCAAAGCGCGCTTTGCTCGATACTCGCCATGCAGCCGCACGAACGCGAACTAGCGCAAACACACGCGGAAAAACTCGCGTTCAACGCATCGCAACGCACTACAACGTATTCGCATTGCAACGCATCCGCATTACACCGTATCAATACCCGCTTTCGGCCGAATCGGCCTTCTCCGCAGCAGACTCTCCCGTCGCTGCCGTAGCCGTCTGGGCCGCCGCCTTCGCCGACGAATCGTTCTTCATCTGCTGCCAGATGCGAAACGCTTCCCACGCGGCGAGCGCCACGCCGCCCCATTTGAGCGCGGGTTTGGCGCTTGCCATGACGGTCGCGCGCAGCGGCTTGGCGAGCAGCATCGAGATGATCGAGCTGACGAACGGGTACTGCTTCAGAAGCGCGCCGAGGGTGCCCGCGTTGAGCACGCTCCCCTTCGATCCACGGCCCATGCGCGCGCCGCCGAAGCCCGGAACGATGAACTTGAGCCAACTGAAGTGCGTGACCGCCTGGCGCAATTCGATGGTGGCCTGCGCGAGTTCGACGCGCTCCACGTCCGCGCGCACGAGCAGCAGTTCCTTGCGCAGCGCGCGCAGATGCGGCGCGCTCAAGTCCTTCGACAGATGGCGCGGGTGACGGAATGCGGTATCGGGACGGGGCTGGTTCATGGCGTGTCGGGGCGTGACGGCGGCAGTGAGGGAGAGGGCGATCGGCGTCGGGCGAACGACGTCACGGCTTGCGAAACGCGTCGCGGTCTTTTTCGAACTCTGCGAGGGTGGCTTCGAACACCATGGGCGCGTTGCGCAAACCGCTGCGTGCTTTCAGCGCGCATACGAGGCCGGCAATCGCGTAAACCGCGGTGATGCCGCCGAGCGCCTGCAGGCGGTAGGTGTCCCAGAAGGCGATGGCGATCAGCGCGGTCAGGGCGATCAGTGCCATCGTGGCGAGCATCATCGCGGCAAGGCCGAGAAACAGCACGCCTAGCAGACGGTCTTTTTCCTCGGCGAGTTCGATGCCCACCAGTTCGAGCCGCGTCTGCAGAATGGTAAACACGGAACTGAGAATGCGGCGCAACGGACTATGCTCTGCGCGCTGCGATTGGGTTTCGGTCGTCATGGCTGTGGGCGTTGCTGGTGAGGGCCTCGCTGGCGCGCACGCGCGCCAGAACAAGCGGACCGGCGAGGCTTGCGCCGGTCCGCCCGGTTTGCCGGTGCGCCGGACGTGCCTGCTCCGGCGGCCGCACCGGCCTTACTTGCGATTGATCAGCAAGCCGACCAGCACACCGACACCGGCTGCGATGCCGATGGACGCCCACGGATGCTCGTGCACGTAGTCGTCGGTGGCACGCGCGGCTTTCTTGCCTTTTTCGACCACGACGACCTGTACGTCGGCCGCCTTTTCCTTGGCCTGCTTCAGGCGCGACAGCGCGGTTTCGCGCAGTTCCGAAGCGCGCTCGCCGGTGGCGCTCGCAGCCTGCTTCAGCAGGTCCTCAGCGTCCGCGAGGACGGTTTTGATATCCGACATCAATCTCTCCTTGTTGACTTCCGACATTGACAGCTCCCCTTTGTCTCACGCCACGCGTGAATCGTAACCAAAGAAACGGCCGCTGGCGAGCGCAGTGCCCGGTTGTTCCAGGCCGACGCATGAACCGTTCCCGATACCGCAAAGCACGATGACACCCGTTTGAGGGCAGTCTGCTCCAGATCGGCATCAGATGGAGTTGATCTGTCCCGCAAAGTTTCCCTGAAATAGGAGAAAATTACAAAAATGCATAAAGTAGTGACGCGATGTTGGTTCGTCATATACCGTCGCTGCCGTATGCTTTAACGTTGCGGGGCGCCGCGGGCAACGGCTCGCGTGCAACACGTCCGGATACTTTCCGAAAACCTATGAGGAGATGCACTATGAGTCTACGTCTTGGCGACATCGCGCCCGATTTCGAGCAGGAGTCGAGTGTCGGCCGGATCCGGTTTCATGAATGGCTCGGCAATAGCTGGGGCGTGCTGTTTTCGCACCCGGCCGATTTCACGCCGGTCTGCACGACCGAACTGGGCCTGACCGCGAAGCTCGCGAGCGAGTTCGAAAAGCGCGATGTGAAGACGATCGCGTTGTCGGTCGACAGCGCGGAGTCGCACAAGGAGTGGATCAAGGACATCAACGAGACGCAGGCGGCGAGCGTCGGCTTTCCGATTCTCGCGGACGGCGATCGCAAGGTTGCCGAGCTGTACGACATGATCCACCCGAACGCGAACGAAACGCTCACGGTCCGCTCGCTCTTCGTGATCGATCCGAAAAAGAAGGTGCGTCTCATCATCACGTACCCGGCGAGCACCGGCCGCAATTTCGACGAAGTGCTGCGCGTGATCGACTCGCTGCAACTGACCGACAGTCACTCGGTGGCGACGCCGGGCAACTGGAAGCAGGGCGATGACGTCGTGATCGTCCCGTCGCTGAAGGACGAGGAAGTCATCAAGCAGAAATTCCCGAAGGGCTACAAGGCGTTGCGTCCGTATCTGCGCATGACGCCGCAGCCGGACCGGTAAGCGGTGGGCTGAAGCATAGTGAGGCGGGCTCGACGCGCGCTTCGCTATGTCTTGAGTAGCACGCGCTTGAGGCCGCACAAAAACAGAAAGCCGGCTCGTAAGAACCGGCTTTCTGTTTTGGGCGATGGATCGTGGATCGCCACCCACCGCGCGAGTCAACACAACACACCCGGGACACGCCCGGTACATCGACCGGGCAGCGAAAATCAGAAAAACGCCTGAATACCCGTTTGCGCGCGGCCGAGAATCAGCGCGTGCACATCGTGCGTGCCTTCATAGGTGTTCACGACTTCGAGGTTCACGAGGTGGCGCGCGATGCCGAACTCGTCCGAGATGCCATTGCCGCCAAGCATGTCGCGGGCGAGGCGGGCGATGTCGAGCGCCTTGCCGCACGAATTGCGCTTCATGATCGAGGTGATTTCGACGGCCGCCGTGCCTTCGTCCTTCATGCGGCCAAGGCGCAGCACGCCTTGCAGGCCGAGCGTGATTTCGGTCTGCATGTCGGCGAGCTTTTTCTGGATCAGCTGGTTCGCGGCGAGCGGCCGGCCGAACTGCTTGCGATCGAGCACGTATTGACGCGCGGTGTGCCAGCACGCTTCAGCCGCGCCGAGCGCTCCCCAGGCGATGCCGTAGCGCGCCGAATTCAGGCACGTGAACGGGCCACGCAGGCCGCTCACACCGGGCATGATGTTCTCTTCCGGCACGAACACTTCGTCGAGCACGATTTCGCCGGTGATCGAGGCGCGCAAGCCTACCTTGCCGTGGATCGCCGGTGCCGACAGACCTTTCCAGCCCTTCTCGAGAATGAAGCCGCGGATGCTGTCCTTGCCGTTTTCCTCGAGCTTCGCCCATACGACGAACACGTCGGCGATCGGCGAATTGGTGATCCACATCTTCGAGCCCGACAGCGAATAGCCGCCGTCGACCTTCTTCGCGCGCGTGACCATGCTGCCCGGATCGGAGCCGTGATTCGGCTCGGTCAGCCCGAAGCAGCCGATCCACTCGCCGCGCGCGAGCTTCGGCAGATATTTTTCCTTCTGCGCGTCCGAGCCGAATTCGTAGATCGGCACCATTACGAGCGACGATTGCACCGACATCATCGAGCGGTAGCCGGAATCGACGCGCTCCACTTCGCGCGCGATCAGGCCGTACGCGACGTAGTTCAGGCCGGGGCCGCCGTATTGCTCGGGAATCGTCGGGCCGAGCAGACCGAGTTCGCCCATTTCGCGAAAGATCTCGACATCGGTCTTCTCGTGGCGGAACGCTTCGAGCACGCGCGGCAGCAGCTTGTCCTGCGAGTACGCCGCGGCGGCATCGCGCACCATGCGTTCGTCTTCGGTGAGCTGCTGATCCAGCAGCAACGGGTCTTCCCAGTAAAACTGCGCGGCGACGGCCATGACGTATCTCCTGATTTTTCGCCCGGAACAAGCTTGACTCAAGTTCCGCCTTGCGAAACAATGTTTTGCAAACGACGCCTGAGTGTATCACCCTATGACGCTGCCTTCCACTTTCTCCGCACCGCTCGACGAGCGCAAATTCGTCGTGGCGCTGGCGCGCGGGCTCGACCTGCTGCGCGCGTTCCGGCCTGGCGAGACGATGCTCGGCAACCGCGATTTCGTCGAACGCACGGGGTTGCCGAAGGCGACCGTCAATCGCCTTGCGTACACGCTGACCGTGCTCGGCTATTTGCGGCTCGACGAAACGCACGGCAAATATGCGCTCGACGCGGGCGTGCTGTCACTTGGTTTTGCGCTGCTGGCGAGCACCGATACGCTCGAACTCGCGCGTCCACATATGCGCGCGTTCGCGCGCGAGGTCGGCGCGGCGGTGTCGCTCGGTTGCCGCGACGGGCTCGACATGATCTATCTCGAGACGATCCGCAGCGAGACCGCGCTGACGCTCGGGCTTGCCTCGGGCTCGAAGCTGTCGATGCTGACGAGTTCGATGGGCCGCGCCTATCTCGCCGTGCAGCCGCCCGACGCACGCACGGCGCTGATCGCCGAACTGAGGAAGGCGGCGGGCAAGGCCGGTGCGCTGCGGGTTGCCGAGGCCGAAAAGGAAATCGCCGCGTTCGCGGCCGAGCGCTGCTGCTATTCGTTTCGCGCGTGGCACGACGACGTCAACGCGGTCGCGGTGCCGTTTCGCGAGCCGCGCGAGGGGCGCTGGCTCGTGCTCAGTTGCAGCGGGCCGGCTTCGTCGATGGGGGAGGAGGTGTTTCGCGAGAACGTCGCGCCGCGCCTGAAGGCGCTTGCGCGGCGACTAGGCGAGCCGGGCTGAAAAAGGGCTGACGAGGCAAGCGGGCGATGGGCCAATGGACCGTCGGACCGTTGCATTGGGCCAATAAGGCAACGGGTCGATAGCGCGGCGCGAACCCGCGCCGCATGAACGCGCCGGAAAAACTCACGCCGCCCGGTCGTGATAATGCGCGTTGAACAACGGCCCCTGCACGAAGCGCACGTCGTACTGCTGCAACGCGACGAACTGCGCTTCATCCACCACACGATTGAAAATCAGCGGCACATGCAGGCGGTTCGCATAGCCGACCAGCGGCTTGACCGTCGCATCGCGCAACGCGACGCCCGCATCCATCTTGATGAAGTCGAGCCGCGCCGTTTCCGACACCGACAGGATCTGCCCCGCGTTCGACAGATTGCCCGCCACCTTGAAGCCGTAATGCTGATAGCTGCGCGTCAGGTAGCCGAGGAAGGTCTTGTGTGCGACCGCGGCCGCCGGCAACTCGATCACGATGCGCGCCGGACTCAATCCGAACGACGTCAGCACGTTCGAAAAATGCTGGCCGTGATCGTATTTCACGCTCTTGAGCAGCCGCTCGTGCACGCGCAGAAACAGCAGCCCATGCCGTTGGGCGCCAAAGAAATTGATCGCATGCAGCGCGCGCGACATGCGATCGAGCGCGACCAGTTGCTGATCGTCGGCGATCCGGTCGAAGGGATCGAAGACGTCGGACGGCGGCGTGTCGAGCCGGTGCGTGACGGCCTGAAAGCCGAGTTCGTCGCCGAAGCGGTCGACGCCTTCCGCGCCGCATGACAGCGACTGCGCGAGCGCATGCACGCTGATGTCGAAGATCGGCTCGTAGGCGCTCGCGAGTTCGAGGCCGTCGCAGCGTGCGAGCGCGATGCCGTCGTGCGCGCCGTCCCCCATCGCCAGATACTTGCCGAGAAACGGATGGTGGGCGGCGCGGGCGACGAGATCGGGGATGGTCGGCGGAATCATGAAATGGGATCAAGGGCAACGATGGATGCCGCGCCCGCCGCGTGGCGATGCGAAGCGCGACACAAAACGCGACGCAATGGGCGCATGGTTCGATGGTAGCAGTCCGCGCCGCGCGCACATGAACAAAATGCTCATAACGATATTGGCCGGACGCCTGTCCGCGCGGGCTTCACCGGGCGGTACGGCGCGCGGGAAGCGGCTCTGGCGCCAGTTCGGGGACAGATTGCCCGATCGGCCTCCAGGGTATACGTTATTTTCACTATTCATAATTCGTTTTACTATTCGTAAATTAAAGGGCGGCTGCGACGGTCGGGAACGTTGACACCGAGCCGGGTCGAGCCGGGCTGTCGGCCGCGCGGCGTAGCAGGTCCGACCCGCCATGCCGGCCTGATCGCTTGACCGCCTGACTGAAAAGATCGCGTATTAACGGAGAACCTCGTATGGACACCTCATCACGCACGCCGGCCGCCGGACGCCTGCGGCCGGAAATCGAGCCGGGCTATCAGTCGGGTTTCGCGAACGAGTTCGCGACCGAGGCCTTGCCGGGCGCGCTGCCGAGCGGGCGCAATTCGCCGCAGCGCGCGGCCTACGGGCTGTACGCCGAACAGCTGTCGGGCACCGCGTTCACGGCGCCGCGCGGCCACAACCGCCGCTCCTGGCTGTACCGGATTCGCCCGGCGGCCATGCACCAGCCGTTCACCTTGATGCCCTCGGAGCGGCTCGTCGCCAATTTCGCGGCGATGCCGCCGACGCCGCCGAACCAGTTGCGCTGGGATCCGCTGTCGATGCCTGCCGCGCCGACCGATTTCATCGACGGTTGGGTGACGATGGCCGGCAACGGCGCGGCCGAAGCGATGAGCGGCTGCGCGATTCACCTGTACGCGGCGAACCGCTCGATGCAGGAGCGCTTCTTCTATAGCGCCGACGGCGAATTGCTGATCGTGCCGCAACAAGGGCGCCTGCATATCGCGACCGAATTGGGCCGGCTCGATATCGAGCCGTTCGAGATCGCGGTGATTCCGCGCGGCGTGCGTTTCGCGGTGAGCCTGCCGGACGGCAGCGCGCGCGGCTATATCTGCGAGAACTTCGGTGCGCTGCTGCGCCTGCCGGAACTCGGGCCGATCGGCTCGAACGGGCTCGCCAATCCGCGCGACTTCCTCACGCCGCATGCCGCATACGAAGACCGCGAAGGCGCGTTCGAACTGGTCGCGAAGATGAACGGCCATCTGTGGCGCGCGGACATCGATCATTCGCCGCTCGACGTGGTCGCGTGGCACGGCAACTACGCGCCGTACAAATACGACCTGCGCCGCTTCAACACGATCGGCTCGATCAGCTACGACCATCCGGACCCGTCGATCTTCCTCGTGCTGCAATCGCAAAGCGATACCCCCGGCGTCGATACGGTCGACTTCGTGATCTTCCCGCCGCGCTGGCTCGCCGCCGAAGATACGTTCCGTCCGCCGTGGTTCCATCGCAATGTCGCGAGCGAGTTCATGGGCCTCGTGCATGGCGTCTACGACGCGAAGGCCGAGGGCTTCGTGCCGGGTGGCGCGAGCCTGCACAACTGCATGACGGGCCACGGCCCCGACGCGGATACGTTCGAGAAGGCATCGCAGATCGATACGTCGGTGCCGAAGAAGGTTGGCGACACGATGGCCTTCATGTTCGAGACGCGCACGCTGATCCGGCCGACCCGTTTCGCGCTCGAAACCGCGCAATTGCAGGCGCGTTACTACGAGTGCTGGCAAGGCCTCAAGAAACACTTCAATCCGGAGCAACGATGAACGCGGTAAACGATTTTCAGGCGACGCTCGATCCGTCGCGCAAAAGCTGGGTCGAGTCGGCCAACGATCCGGCCAGCGACTTCCCGATCCAGAACCTGCCGTTCGGCATTTTCAGCGACCGTGGCAACGACGTGCCGCGCGTGGGCGTCGCGATCGGCGACACGATCGTCGATCTCGCCGCGTTGCAGGCGGCGAGCCTGCTGAACGTACCCGCGCAGGGCGTGTTCGCGCGCGATGCGCTCAACGACTTCATCGCGCTTGGCCGCGAGGCGTGGCGTAGCGTGCGCATCCAGTTGAGCCAGTTGCTCGCGCGCGAGTGCGCCACCCTGCGCGACGATGCCGCGTTGCGCGCGAAGGCGCTCGTGAGCCAGGCCGAGGCGCGCCTCCATCTGCCGCTGCGGATTCCGGGCTACACCGATTTCTATTCGTCGAAGGAGCACGCGACCAACGTCGGTTCGATGTTTCGCGATCCGAAGAATGCGCTGCTGCCGAACTGGTCGGAGATGCCGATCGGCTACAACGGACGGGCGTCGTCGGTGGTCGTGAGCGGCACGCCGGTGCGGCGCCCGAACGGTCAACTGAAGCTGCCCGATCAGGAACGGCCGGTGTTCGGCGCATGCCGCAAGCTCGATATCGAACTCGAGATGGGCTTTATCGTCGGCGGCGGTAATGCGTTGGGGGAGCCGATTGCCTGCGAGGATGCCGAGGCGCATATCTTCGGCATGGTGCTGTTGAACGACTGGAGCGCGCGCGACATCCAGCAATGGGAATACGTGCCGCTCGGCCCGTTCAACTCGAAGACCTTCGCGACGACGATCTCGCCGTGGATCGTCACGCTCGACGCGCTCGAACCGTTCCGCGTCGCGCAGCCGCAGCAGGAACCGCAGCCGCTCGACTATCTGCGGCACGACGGCCAGCATGCGTTCGATATCCATCTCGAAGTCACCTTGCGCGCGCAGCACGCGCGCGAGGCAAACACGATCTCGCGGACCAACTTCAGGCACATGTACTGGACGATGGCGCAACAGCTCGCGCATCACACGGTGTCGGGCTGCAATACGCGCGTCGGCGATCTGATGGGCTCGGGCACGATCAGCGGACCGACCGAGGATTCCTACGGCAGCCTGCTCGAACTGACGTGGAACGGCAAGAGGCCGCTCGAACTGAAGGAGGGCGGCACGCGCACGTTCATCGAGGATGGCGACGAGCTGACGCTGGCCGGATGGTGCCAGGGCGAGGGGTATCGCGTCGGGTTTGGCGTGTGCGCGGGCGAGATTCTGCCGGCGCTGCGCTGAGGCGCACGCCGCTCGCCGTCAGCCCGCCATCGCCATGCGCCGCTCGATCGACACCGACCACAGCGTGAGCAGCAGCGCACCGAACGAGGTCGCGACGCCGACCCACGGCAGCGTCGTGAGCGGTGCGCCCGCGCCGATCGCCATGCCGCCGAGCCAGGCGCCAGTCGCGTTGCCGAGATTGAAGGCGCCTTGGTTCAGCGTCGAGGCGAGGTTCGGCGCATGGCTCGCGCGATCGACGATCAGCATCTGCAGCGGCGGCACGATCGCGAACGCGAGCACGCCCCACACGAAGACCGTCAGCATCGCCGGAATGCGCGCGTGCATCGTGCCCGCGAACACGCACAGGATCACGACGATCGCGAGCAGGAACGCGATCAGCGAAGGCAGCAGTCGCCAGTCGGCGAGCTTGCCGCCGAGCGTGCTGCCGACCGTCAGGCCGAGGCCGAACAGCAGCAGCACGAGCGTGACCGCGTGCGGCGTGAAGCCGGTCACGTCTTCGAGAATCGGCGTGATGTAGGTGAAGGTGGAAAACAGGCTGGCCGAGGCGAGCACGCTGATGCCGAGCACCATCAGCACCTGCGGGTTCTTCAACACGCTGAATTCGCGCACGAGGCTCGCCTTCTGCATCTCGATCTTCGCGGGCAGGCATACCGCGAGCGCGGCCGCCGCCAGCACGCCGATGCCGGTCACGGCCCAGAACGTCGCGCGCCAGCCGACCGCCTGGCCAAGCGCGGTGCCGAGCGGCACGCCAAGCACGTTGGCGAGCGTGAGGCCGGTGAACATCAGGGCGATGGCCTGCGCGCGGCGATTCGGTGCGACGAGCCCCGCCGCGACCACCGAGCCGATGCCGAAGAACGCGCCATGACAGAACGCGGTGACGATGCGCGCGGCCATCAGCACCGCGTAGCCCGGCGCGACCGCGCACAGCAGATTGCCGACGATGAACACGCCGATCAGGCTCATCAGTGCTTTCTTGCGCGGCATGTTGGCGACGGCGATCGCGACGATCGGCGCGCCGATCGTGACGCCGAGCGCATATGCCGACACGAGCATGCCCGCGGCCGGGATCGAGACGGACAGATCGCGCGCGACGTCGGGCAGCAGCCCCATGATGACGAACTCGGTGGTACCGATCCCAAAGGCGGCAACGGCAAGGGCAAGCAGGGGCAAAGGCATGATGACGGGATACGAGGCGTGAAGCGGCGCGCCGGATACGCGCCGGACGGCGGACGTTGTCGGGGCGAGAACGCCGGCGCCGGATCGGGTAAAACAGTAGGGGATTCTACCTAAGTCAAAACAGGCGTGCTCGCAGCTGGGACGGCTGTTGTTTTGTGCGGAATGTGTCGTAAAACAGGCTGTGGTTGCCAGGTTGCGGTTGTCCGGCTGTTGCCGTGCAGCGGCGAGTTCGCCTCATTATCGCCTTACTCTATCGCCTCATTGACCGTGACCGAACGTTTCCCCATGACGCCCCGCCCCCGAGACAAAGCGCGCCGCGCCCGCGACACCTTCGGCGAACACCGCCTGATATCCGCCCGCGCCTTCGCGCCGCAGCGCCTCGGCGAGATCGTCGAGCGCACTGTTTTCCAATGCCGAGCGGCGGTCGGCCAGCAGGGCGGCCTGCGGCAACGCGGCAAGCTCGGCGGCCAGTTGCTCGGCCGCCGCGCGGGCCGTGCCGTGCGGCACCACGCGGTTGGCAAGACCGATCGCGAGCGCTTCGCGGGCATCGACCGCGCGGCCGGTCAGGATCAGATCGAGCGCGCGCGACAAGCCGATCAGCCGCGGCAGGCGGATCGTGCCGCCGTCGATCAGCGGAATCCCGACGCGCCGGCAGAACACGCCCAGCACCGCATCGTCCTCGACCACCCGCAGATCGCACATGGCCGCAAGCTCCAACCCGCCCGCCACCGCATGGCCCGCTATCGCCGCGATCACCGGCTTGCTGAAGTGCATGCGCGTCGGTCCCATCGGACCGGGGCCGCTGCCGTCGGCGCGCAGTTCGTTGCGGCGCGTGTCGTCGCCAAGCGCGCTCAGGTCCGCGCCCGCGCAAAACGTGCCGCCCGCGCCGAACAGCACCGCCGCGCGCCATG
>NZ_JAAGPS010000045.1:0-49884 GCF_017105025.1 Paraburkholderia sp. Ac-20336
TGGTCGCGCACGCGATGCGCCGCGCCGCGCGGAAACAGCACGAAGTCGCCGGCCTGCAATTCGACGGCGCCGCCCGCGGTGTCGATCGCGCACGCGCCGCCGAGCACGAGGTGAAACGGCGCGATGCCCGCTTCCATCGGCGCGTGATCGATATCGAACGCGCCCGAGAGCATGCAGCGCAAGTCGAGGCTCGCTTGCGGACGGGCGAGGTCGATCAGCCGGCTGAGTGTGTCCATGAGACGCCCGCGCTAAAAGTTGAGCGAACCGAGTATTCGGGATATCGCGGCGGCGCGCAATACTTTCTCCCACGACGCCGGCATCCGCCGGTGCGCCACAGACCAAGGAGCACTGCCATGTTGAACTGGATCGATTACCGCAAGGAACTGTTCGGCCGTATCGGCGAGATGTCGAAGCTCGCGCCGGACACCGTGAAGGCCTATCGGGCGATGTCGGGCGCCGGCCAGAAGACCGACACGCTCGGCGCGAAGACGCGCGAACTGATTGCGCTCGCGGTCGCGGTCAGCCTGCGTTGCGACGGCTGTATCACCGTGCACACGGCCGAGGCGCTGAAACACGGCGCGACGCGCGAGGAAATAGCTGAAGCGCTCGGCGTCGCGATGGCGGTCAACGCGGGCGCGACGCTCGTGTACTCGGCCCGCACGATGGACGCCGTGGCGGCTTATAGCGAGGACGCCGCGAAGTAATCGGCGGATGCCTGGGCGCAAGGTCAGGCCACGCAAATCCCGGCGTGCCGCGCAAAAGTCGCAAAAAACTGCGAGACTGACTCCGACGCCGAACGATTCGATATGACGCGCCGCGACAAAATCCGGGCCGCCCGCCTCGCATCGCATCGCCACTGGATATGCCGCGCGCCGCCCTCATCTAGACGAGCATGACTTCTTCGACCAGGACTTCTGCCGCGCTCGACGCGACTCCGCACGCGAGGCAATCCCGCTCGCGCGCGAGCCCGGCGCGGCCCGCGGTGAAACCCGCGCCGGCGCAGCGCGCGCTGGACGGCGCGCTGGACGGTTTTCATCCGGCCGTCGCCGGCTGGTTCCTGAAGACGTTTGCCGCGCCCACCGACGCCCAGGCCGCCGCCTGGCCGTCGATCCGCAGCGGTCGCTCGACGCTGGTCGCCGCGCCGACCGGCTCCGGCAAGACGCTCACCGCGTTCCTCTCGGCACTCGACGAACTGGTTCGGCAAGGGCTCGCGAACGGCGGCACGCTGCCCGACGAAACGCTCGTGGTTTACGTCTCGCCGCTCAAGGCGCTCTCGAACGACATCCGCCTGAATCTGCAGATGCCGCTCGCGGGCATCGCCGCCGAACTCGACGCGCTCGGCCTGCCGCCGCTCGAGATCCGCACGGCCGTGCGCACCGGCGACACCACGCAACAGGAACGCAACGCACTGAAAAAACGCGCGCCGCACATTCTCGTCACCACGCCCGAATCGCTGTACGTGCTGCTCGGCTCCGATTCGGGGCGGCGCATGCTGGCGACGGCGCGCACGGTGATCGTCGATGAAATTCATGCGCTCGCGGGCAGCAAGCGCGGCAGCCATCTCGCGCTCAGTCTCGAACGGCTCGACGCGCTGTGCGAGCGGCGCTTGCCGCGCATCGGTCTTTCCGCGACGCAAAAGCCGGTCGAAGCGGTGGCGCGTTTTCTGGTCGGCGGAACCGGCATCGAACACGGCTCGCCCGTGGATTGCGCGATCGTCGACGTCGGCCATGTTCGCGCGCGCGACCTCGCGCTCGACATCCCGCCCGTGCCGCTCGAAGCGGTGATGCCGAACGAAGTGTGGGAGCGCGTCTACGATCGCCTCGCCGAACTCGTCGCGCTGCATCGCACGACCCTGGTGTTCGTCAACACGCGCCGCATGGCCGAACGTGCCGCGCGGCATCTCACGGAACGGCTCGGCAAGGAGGCGGTTGCCGCGCACCACGGCAGCCTCGCGAAAGAACATCGTTTCGATGCCGAACAGCGCCTTAAGCGCGGCGAATTGCGCGTGCTGATCGCGACTGCGTCGCTCGAACTCGGCATCGATATCGGCGACGTCGATCTGGTCTGCCAGATGGGTTCGCCGCGCGCGATCGCGCCGTTTCTGCAGCGCGTCGGACGCTCGGGCCATCACGTCGGCGGCATGCCGAAGGGGCGGCTCTTTCCGGCGTCGCGCGACGATCTGCTCGAATGCGCGGCGCTGCTCGATTGCGTGCGGCGCGGCGAACTCGACGCGCTAAGGATTCCGCGCGCGCCGCTCGACGTGCTCGCGCAGCAGATCGTCGCGGAAGTCTCGAGCACCGAGTGGAGCGAGGACGCACTGTTCGAGATGATCCGCCGCGCCGCGCCGTATGCCGAACTGGAGCGCGAGCAATACGACGCGGTGCTGCGCATGCTCGTCGACGGCTACACGAGCCGCCAGGGGCCGCGCGCCGCCTATGTGCATCGCGACGCGGTCAGCGGCACGCTGCGCGGCCGGCGCGGCGGCAAGCTCGTCGCCGTCACCTCGGGCGGCACGATTCCCGAGAACGCCGACTACGCGGTCGTGCTCGAACCGCAGGCAATCAACATCGGCACCGTCAACGAGGACTTCGCGGTCGAGAGCCTGGCCGGCGACGTGTTCCAGCTCGGCAATGCGTCGTACCGGATTCTGCGCATCGAGAGCGGCCGCGTGCGTGTCGAGGACGCGCACGGGCAGCCGCCGAACATTCCGTTCTGGCTCGGCGAGGCGCCGGGGCGCAGCGATGAACTGTCGTTCGCGGTCGCGCGCTTGCGCGAGCAGATCGAGCGGCTGCTTACGGAGCGCGAGCCGGGGGCGCTGGGGGTGGCGAAGTCGGTGGGAGTCGACGTTAAGGCAGAAGTCAGCGCAAAAGCCGAGGCGGAGATCGAAGCGGAAGCCGCGACCGGCGCGACAATAGCTGCACCGGCAAAAGCGGCTGCGAAAACCCGGCGCAAAGCCAAGGCAACAGCCGCGATTGAACAGCAGGCGCAACCCGTTGCGACCCACGCAGTCGCATCGCCAGCACCTGGTGACGATAAATGCGCAAACGCGGTTGCAAATCCGGTTGCAACCGTAACCGCGACGAACCCGCCCGCGAGCGCAACCCTCACGACCTCCACGCCAGCCGGCTCGCCGCGCATCGACCACGCCGTCGCCTGGCTCATCGACCATCTCGCGCTCGACGAGCCCGCCGCGCGCCAGATCGTCGACTACCTCGCGCGCGCCCGCGCCGCGCTCGGCGTGCTGCCGACGCAGAACACGCTCGTGATGGAGCGCTTCTTCGACGAATCGGGCGGCACGCAGCTCGTGATCCACTCGCCGTTCGGCAGCCGCGTGAACCGCGCGTGGGGGCTCGCGCTGCGCAAGCGCTTCTGCCGCAGCTTCAATTTCGAGTTGCAGGCGGCCGCGACCGAGGACGCGATCGTGTTGTCGCTGACCGGCAGCCATTCGTTCGTGCTCGACGACGTATGGCGCTATCTGCATTCGAACAGCGCCGAGCATCTGCTGATCCAGGCGCTGCTCGACGCGCCGCTTTTCGGCGTGCGCTGGCGCTGGAACGCGACGACCTCGCTCGGTTTGCCGCGCTACACGGGTGGCCGCAAGACTGCACCGCAACTGCAACGGATGCGCAGCGAAGATCTGCTCGCGAGCGTGTTTCCCGAGCAGGCCGCGTGTCTCGAAAACATCGTCGGCGAGCGCGAAGTGCCGCATCACCCGCTGGTCGACCAAACTATCGACGACTGCCTGCACGACGCGATGGACAGCGAACGCTGGCTCGCGCTGCTGCGCCGCATCGAGCACGGCGAGATGCGGCTCGTCGCGCGCGATCTGCCGGCGCCCTCGCCGCTTGCCGCCGAAATCCTGACCGCGAAGCCGTACGCCTATCTCGACGACGCGCCGATCGAGGAACGCCGCACTCTGGCGGTGCAAAACCGCCGCTGGAGCGATCCGTCGAGCGCCGACGACCTCGGCGCGCTCGACGCCTCCGCGATCGACAGCGTGCGCGACGAAGCCTGGCCGCAGGCGCGCAACGCCGACGAAATGCACGAAGCGTTGACGGGTCTCGCCTGCATCACCGAAGCCGAGGCGCAAGCGTATGAAGAATGGCCGGCGTTGCTCGCATCGCTCGCGCAAGCCGGACGCGCCACGCGCATGCCACTCGCCGCTCGCCCAAACGCAAACGCAGACGCCGGCACGGCCACCCGCGACGCGCTGTGGCTGCCCGCCGAACGCCTCACCTGCTTCGCCGCGCTTTACCCCGGTATTCCGCGCGAGCACTACGCGCCGCAACTGAGCGCGCCGAAGGGCTACACCGATAGCTGGAACGCCGACGACGCGCTCGTCGACGTGCTGCGCGCGCGTCTGACCGGCTTCGGCCCGCTCACGGTCGAGGCGATCGCACAGCCGCTCGGCCTGCCCGCGCACCAGGTCGAGCAGGCGCTCGTGCGGCTCGAAGCCGAAGGCTATCTGCTGCGCGGCCGCTTCACGCCGCAAGGCAGCGTCGAGGAATGGTGCGAGCGGCATCTGCTCGCGCGCATTCATCGCTACACGGTGCGGCGTCTGCGGCGCGAAATCGAGCCGGTCGAGCGGCACGACTTCATGCGCTTCCTGTTCGAGTGGCAGCATCTGATGCCGGACACGCACGCCGAAGGCCGCGACGCGCTCGCGGCCGCGCTCGATCAGCTCGAAGGTTTCCAGGCCGCGGCGGCCGCCTGGGAAGAAGACATCCTGCCGGCGCGCGTGCGCGCCTATGCCAATAGTTCGCTCGACGAACTATGCCGCTCCGGCAAGCTCGTCTGGACACGCCTGACCGAACGCGCGCGCGGCACCGCCGGTCCGATCCGCAGCACGCCGATCGTGCTGTTGCCGCGCGCCGAGGTCCGCACCTGGCGCGCGCTGCTCGATCCCGCTCGGCAGGTGGACGTGTCGGCGCTCGCGCAAAGCGTGTACGACGCGCTCGCGCAGCACGGCGCGATGTTCTTCGACGAACTGCTCGCGGAAATTCGCGTGCTGCGGATGGAGCTCGAAGGCGCGCTCGGCGAACTGGTCGCCGCGGGACTCGTCAACTCCGACAGCTTCGCGGGCCTGCGCGCGTTGCTCAAGCCGGTCACGAAGCGCAACGCGTTTTCGAGCGGCCGGCGCGCGCGATCGGGCGCGCTGATCGGCGGCATGGACGACGCGGGGCGCTGGGCGCTCGTGAGCCGCCGCCCAGCCGCCGATACCGCCGCAGCCAGCGAGGCGGCCCACGCAACCGGCAGCGGCGTCAAAGCGGCGGAAAACCTGCCCCAACGTCGTCGCCCGTTGCCGCCCGAGGTGCTCGAACATGTCGCGATGACACTGTTGCGCCGCTATGGCGTCGTATTCTGGCGCGTGCTCGAACGCGAAGCGGAATGGCTGCCGCCGTGGCGCGATCTGCTGCGCGTGTTCCAGCGGCTCGAAGCGCGCGGCGTGATCCGCGGCGGACGTTTTGTCAATGGACTCGCCGGCGAGCAGTTCGCCTTGCCCGAGGCGATTCCGCTGCTGCGCGAAGTGCGGCGGCATGCGAACGACGGAGCTTTTGTCTGTGTTGCAGGCACGGACCCGCTGAATCTCGCGGGCACGCTGCTGGTGGGCGAACGCGTGCCGGCGGTCGCGGGAAACCGCGTGCTGTATCGCGACGGCGTGGTTGCGGCCACGCTCGTGGCCGGCAAGTTCTGCTTCGACGCCGCGCTCGATGCGCATCCCGTCGAACGGGAACGGGCGCGTGCCCTGCTTGCACGGAAGTTGTGAAGGCGTTGCTGAAAACACGGCTTGGCGCGGCGCCATCCTGAAGTTTTTGTCCGCACTGGCCGTTAACGTTTTATACGCGTTTTATGCGCCTGAATTCAAACGCTTCGATACAATGAAGCAGTTTCACTTTAGTATGAGGAAGACTGTCTGCCGACACCCGCGCTGACAGGGACTGCCGGCACACTGCCCGGGGACTTCATGAGCGACGCGCAACACGACCAGGTGCTTCACCAGCAGTTCGGCACGAGCAGCCCGCGCTGGCATCTGTCGGCCGGCCGCGACGTGCTCGAACTGATGCCGGTGCGCGGCGGCACACCCGCCGGCGTCGCGATTCCCCTGACTCCTCAACAAGCCTCGTCCATCCGCGGCCTGACCGGCGCGACCTCGCACGTCGTCGTCGAAGTGCAACTGGCCGGTGCGCCGCTGCGTCTGCACCTGGTCGGCAAGCGGCGCGACCATCACACGTGGAGCGGCACCGCCTCGGCCCACCACGACACCGAAGCCGTCGCCCACGCGCTGCTGCACGGTCTTGCGTTTGCGGAACAGGTGGTCTCCGAAGTCAATTCGGTCGTGGTCATCGTCGACCGGCATGGCCGGATACAACGTTTCAACCGGCTCGCCGAAGACCTGACCGGCATCCGCGAAGAAGACATCATCGGCCGCAGCGTGTGGACGCTGTTCATGCCGTCCGGGAACGATACGGCCTCGAGCCGGAACCTCGCCGCGTTTTTCAATCGCGGCGAATCGTACGAGATCGAGCGGCGCATCAAAACCGTGCATGGCGAACGGCTCTTCCTGTTTCGCAACAAGTTCGTGCGCAGCGGCACCGGCATCGAGGATCAATTCCTGATCTGCTCGGGCACCGACGTCACCGAACAGCGGCTCGCCCAGGAACGGCTCATCGAGCAGGCCACCACCGACCCGCTCACCGGCCTCGCGAATCGCAACGCGATCCAGGAGAAGATCCAGATCGCCATCGAGCAGGCCGCGCCGGGCGAAGCGGTCGGTGTGCTGTTTCTCGATCTCGACAACTTCAAGAAGGTCAACGATCACTACGGCCACGTATTCGGCGACCGGCTGATCTGCGACGTTTCCGATGCGATCCGCAATTGCCTGAATCCGGGCGACTCGCTCGCGCGGCTCGGCGGCGACGAATTCATCGTGCTCGCGGCCAAAGGCACCGCGCACGAACTCGAACACACCGCGCAGCGCATTCTCGACCGCATGCGCATGCCGTTCGCGATCGGGCTCGTGGAGGTCTACACGGGCTGCTCGATCGGCATCGCGCGCTCGCCGGAGCACGGCGACAGTCTCGACTCGCTGATCCGCTCGGCCGACACCGCGATGTACGTCGCGAAAGACGAAGGCAAGCGCACGCACCGCGTGTTCTCGCCGGACATGAACCGGCGCGTCGCCGAATTCATGTGGCTCGACACGAACCTGCGCCGTGGTCTCGAAGAAGGCCAGTTCGCGCTGCACTATCAGCCGAAGCTGGCACTCGCGAGCGGCGCCGTGCAGGGCGCGGAAGCGCTCGTGCGCTGGAATTCGCCCGAGCGCGGGCAGATCATGCCGGTGGAATTCATCCGCTATGCTGAGGAATCCGGACTGATCGGCGTGCTCGGCCGCTGGGTCATGGAAACCGCCGCGAAACAGGCGGCTCGCTGGAACGCGGCCGGCTACGATCTGCGCATCGCGATCAACGTATCGGCGCGCCAGTTGACCGATACCGCCGTGGTCCGGCACTTCGCCGAGGCGCTGCATCACGCGAACCTCGACCCTTGCCTGCTCGACCTCGAACTCACCGAAAGCTGCCTGATCGAAAACGAAGCGGCCGCCATCGAACTGATCAAGCAGTTCCGCCAGCTCGGCGCGCAAGTGCATCTCGACGATTTCGGCACCGGCTATTCGTCGCTGTCGCAACTGGGCCGCATTCCGCTCGACGTCATCAAGCTCGACCGCAGCTTCGTGCGCTCGATCCATGCGGACACGAAGGCGCAGGCACTCGTGCGCTCGATGGTCGCGGTTGCCCAGGAGCTCGACTTCCAGGTGGTGGCCGAAGGCATCGAAACCGAGGCCGAAGAGGCATTCATGAAGGGGCTCAGCGTCGATTACGTGCAGGGCTTCCTGTACGGCAAGCCGATGCCCGCCGCCGAATTCGAGCGCTGGCTGCTCGACCGGCGCAAGCTCAGGCTGATCGCCTGAGCGTCACGCTTCTGCGCTGGTTGCAGGTGCGCCGGTTTGCGGACCGACACTTTCCTGCTCACGCCGATATGGCGCGCAAGCTATGCGAAACAGCGCGAGATGGCGCGGGATCAGACCTACACCCTCCCCAAAGCGGCGGCCGCAGAGCGCGCCGCTTCTTCCGGCGGTGGCGAGACGGCATGGGATCGCACTGGCGCCATGCGCGAAGCGACAAGCGCTAAACCTGCTGCTTCCCGCTGCAACGAGACGCCGCGAGATCACGCCGATGCCATGCGTAAAGCGACGGGCACCAAACCCTCCGCCTCTTCCTCCCGCACTCAGGGCGCCGCGGCAATCACCTCGGCCACCGCGGCCGTAAGCTTCTTGCCGTACGGCACGTGCAGGAACTCGTTCGGCCCATGCGCGTTCGACTTCGGCCCGAGCACACCGCACACCATGAACTGCGATTTCGGGAAGCCCTCCTGCAACACGTTCATGAGCGGAATCGTGCCGCCCAGCCCCATATAGGCCGCATCCGCGCCAAAATGCGTGCGCGAGGCGTCGTTGAGCGCGGTGGCAAGCCACGGCGCGACATCGGGCGCGCTCCAGCCGTTCGCCGAGCCCGCGTCGGGCTTGAACGTGACCTTGGCGTTGTACGGCGGATCGAGTTCGAGCAGCGCCTTCAGTTCGGCGACGGCCTTTTCCGCCTCGACGAGCGGCGGCAGACGCAGCGACAGCTTGAACGCCGTACGCGGACGCAGCACGTTGCCGGCATCCGCGAGTGCGGGCAAGCCGGCCGCGCCCGTCACCGACAGCGACGGCCGCCACGTCGAATTGAGCAGCGCCTCCTGCGGATCGCTGGTGGTGGGCAGCACCTGGCGGCCATCCTGCCCGCAGGCCCACGGCATCTTCTTCCAGACGTCGTCGCCGAGAATGCGCGCGGTCGCTTCCGCTTCGCGCAGGCGGTCCGCCGGGATCGGGCAATGGAAGCCCCTGGGCAGCAGCGTGCCGTTCGCCGAGTCTTCCAGCCGGTCGAACAGCTGACGCATGATGCGGAAGCTCGACGGCACGATGCCGCCATAGACGCCCGAATGAATGCCCTCGTCGAGCACCTGCACTTCGAGATCGCCGCCGACGAGGCCGCGCAGCGACGTGGTAAGCCACAACTGGTCGTAATTGCCCGCGCCCGAGTCGAGGCACACGACGAGGCCGACATTGCCGAGCCGCTCGCGCAGCGCGTCGACGTACGGCAGCAGATCGTAGCTGCCCGACTCCTCGCAGGTTTCGATCAGACCCACGCAGCGCGGACGCTCGACGCCCTGCGCGTCGAGCGCGGCGAGTGCCGTGAGGCTCGCGTAGATCGCATAGCCGTCGTCGGCGCCGCCGCGGCCGTAGAGCTTGCCGTCCTCGAACTTCGGCGTCCACGGGCCGAGGTCGTTGCGCCAGCCGTCGAATTCGGGCTGCTTGTCGAGGTGGCCGTACAGCACGATGGTTTCGTCGCTGCCCGAGCGCGTCGCGGCCGTTTCGAAGAAGATCACCGGCGTGCGCCCCGGCAAGCGCATCACCTCAAGCGTCAGACCGCGCACCGGCTGCTGCTCGGCCCATTGCGCCGCGTCCGTAATCACGCGTTCGAGATAGCCGTGCCTCGCCCAGTCGGGATCGAAGGCCGGGCTCTTGGCTGGCACCGCGATGTAGTCCGTCAGCGCGGGGACGATCTCGTCGTTCCATTTGCGCTCGACGAATTCGCGTAGTGTGTCCGGGTCGAGGCGTTGCACCTGCTGGGTATCGTCGGGGGTCATGATGGCGTCCGTGGGGGCGGGTCAGTCGAAACGATCATGATAGTCCCGATGCGCGCCGGGCTGAACCCCTCGACATGCCTTGATGCGCACTCGTGCAGCGGCGCTGCGCGAGTACGCCGTTCGCGCGACAATCGCTGCATGCATCACGCATCGGGAGATATTTATGAGCGGTAACGTGGCCGTGCAGGCCATCGCTGCGGTGGCGGCGCTGGCGCTGTACTTTCTGCCGGCAATTCTCGCGGACCGGCGCAAGCGCCGCGACGTGCTGACGCTCGCGCTCTTCAATGCCTGCCTCGGCTGGACCGTGCTCGGCTGGCTGCTCGCGCTCTATTGGGCATTGCAGCCGAACCCGCCGGAGACGCTGGCGGGCGACGTCGTCAAGACGCGCAAGCTCCTGAGCATGCGGGCGTTTTCATCGGCGCTGATGGCGCGCGTGCAACGGCGCACGGCCGCGCGCAACCGGCCGGAGCGGTGACTCGCCGCGAGGTGTGGGTCGAACGATGCGATTCGATGAATGTGCTTCGATGATTGCGTGCTTCGCGCAGCGGGCGCACGTTGCACGCGCAACCGGACTCACGCGGCGCGCCCCATGCGATTCCATTGCACGGAGCCGGCCGGAATCGAACGGGGCTCGGCCCGCACCCTGTCCGGCTCGAACATCTCGTGGCGCAGTTCGCCGTGTTCGTCGAACCATTCGCAGATCAGCCAGTTGCCGGGATTGAGCGCGACCGGCCCCACGTAGGTCACGGTCATGCGCGGGCCCCCTTCCTTCAGCGTGACCACGTCGCCTGCGTTGAACGAGGCGGCGGACGGTGTCTGCAATGCGTCAATGGTCGCGGTCAGCATATTGAATCCCCATGTTGAGCGTTATTAAGTCATTGCGCCAGGCCAATGCGCCGCTTTATCGATCCTGACTGCGACTTTGACTGCTGAAGGAGCGCTCTAAAACTTGAGAGAGATTAACAATTGAATTTAAACGCGGCAAGCGATTTTTTATTGATACCGCTTTCATTACGGCTGAATTCGAAGCCGCCGGGTTTAGTTCCCATCCAACAGGGGAAATTCCCGAATCCCATGCCAGCAACCGCTTTGTGCGCTACCGCACAAGCGCAACACTTACTTGCACGGGGCTTCCCCGTCCGGTAGAAAATGCGGCCCGGATTCGTCATATTAGAAGCGTGACGCAATGCCGCATAGGGTTTATTCCTGTTTGATGCAAATCAAAACGGCTTGTGAATTACAGACTCACTGATAAACCCTTGAAACTTTCATACAGTCTTTCTTTAAAACGACAAAATTTTTACGATAAGCCGGTCATTGAAAACGATCGTGGTACGGCATTTTTCAAACTGCCTGCGCGAAGCACGCAAAAACGCGCTGCGGATTGCTGCAATGCCGAATGCGGGGAAAGGCCAGTCTGCCACGTCGACGGCGCAACATCCGATGTAAGCCCGGCCTTCCCGCTCACGGCCTTCCGCCGCACGAGGCAGACGATCGACGGCAACGGCGAGCCATGTCCGCCCCCGCGCAACGCGCAAAAAAGCCGGCGACGGTCTCGCACCATCGCCGGCTTCCGTTTATTTCCGTTTATCTTTGCTGCCGCGCGGATGAACCCCCAGCCTCAGGTTTCGAGCTTCGCATCCATCGTGATCGTCGCGTTGAGCACCTTCGACACCGGGCAACCCGCCTTCGCGTCGGCCGTCGCCTTGTCGAACGCGGCCTTGTCGCCGCCCGGAATCTTCACCGTCACGTCGAGATGCATGGCGCTGATCGCAAAGCCGCCGCCGTCCTTGTCGAGCGTGACGGTGGCCGTGGTGCCGACCCGCTCGGGCGTGATGCCGGCCTTGCCCAGTTCCGCCGACAACGCCATCGAGAAGCACCCCGCATGCGCCGCCGCAATCAGTTCTTCGGGGTTCGTGCCGATGCCGTCCGCGAAGCGCGTCGAAAACGAGTACTGGGTGTCCTTGAGGACGCCGCTGTCGGTAGAAATCGAGCCTTTGCCGTGCTGCAGATCGCCTTGCCAGATTGCCGATGCCTTGCGCTTCATCGCCGCTCTCCTGTGGTGCCCTGCCGCGTGCCGTGCGACCGAAGACGATGCCTGCCGCGCGGCGGTCCCGCCCGGATGTGTCCGCGCGCCGGCATCGGTCGCTGCTGCCGCGCGGCTGTGGGGCGCGGGCGTGGACCGGCTTTCATCATAGGCGCTTCCGTGTGCCGCCGTCGTGACGGCGCGCCGGCGATCGGACCGGACTCCGATGCCCGAGGTCAAGAAAAGCGTTTTTTGAACTATATCAATAATAGTAACAATCTTTCCTTGGAAATCGTCTTTTTTACGGTCCCGGTAAGAAATAGACTCGCTTCAACCGATCGGGCAACACCATTCAAACCGATCCACTCAACAATCGAAACCGGAGATCATCATGAAATCGCTTCTTTCCGCAGTCGTCGTTGCATCGGCTCTTATCGTTCCGGCCGTGTCGTTCGCACAGCAGTCAAACGCTCCGGTCACGCGCGCTCAGGTGCGCGCCGAACTGGTGGCGGCGCAAAAAGCCGGTCTCCTGTATCAGAGCGACGCCGAATATCCGAAGGCCATGCCGCAAGGCTCGACAGGCGTGGTTGCCGCGGCGCAAGGCGCGCAGGACGTCGGCGGCGTGAAGGCCAGTTCGTCGGACGCGGGCACGCCGTCGTCGGTGCAGCAACAGCTCTTCTCGACGTATCGCGGTCATTAAGTGCGTCGTTGTAGCCGCGCGCTTGCGCGGCTTCGCTGTGGTAATCAAAGCGGCTGAAGCCCAGTTGATGCCGCCGTAAGAAACAAAAGCCCCGCTTGTGGCGTTCGCAAGCGGGGCTTTTTTATTGCGCTGTTATCGCGGCGTTTGCATTGCGTCTTTCTATGTGGTCAAACAACATACGTTGTCATAAAAGGCAAAATAGAACCGGATGAATCATAACGGTGCCATTTGATCCGTCCGCGTCGATTTCGCGGGAACGCACGACGAACGTTGCCGGCGCGACAAACCCGCTCACGACACGTAGGCGCCCTTCGCATGCAACGACTGCTCGGCAAGCGCGAGCTGTTCGACCGCGCCCGCGCCTTCGAGCGCGAGCAGATGCGCGACGAGCGCTTCGGCAAGCGCGGTGGCGGCCACCAGCGACGGAAAGAACGACGGGCTCTCGTGCGAGAAGATCAGCACCTTGTCGGCATTCAGCGCGATCGGCGACACGGCGCTGTCGGTGATCGCGATCAGCTTGCCGCCTTTTTCGAGCACGGCTTCGGCAACACGCGCGGACTCGACCGAATACGGCGCGAAGCTGACGACGACGGTCGCGCTGTCGCGCCTGATCGCGCGCAACTGCATGTCGAGCGTGCCGGCCTCGCCGTTCAGCAACGACACCGACGGACGGAACAGCCGGTAGCCGTACACGAGCCCGAACGCGACCGGGTAACACGAGCGGAAGCCCGCCACCTGCACATGCGGCGCGCGCCGCAACAGCCGCGCGGCCTCGACGATCGCGCGGCCGTTATGCGCGGCGGTCGCTGCGAGATTGTGCTGTTGCGCGGCGAGCAGATCGTTCGCGAGCGCATCTTTGGATTTGACGAGCGAACGCGCGCGGCTCGTCAACGGTTCGGGACGCGTGCGCACGCGCGCGACGAACAGGTTGCGCAATTCGTTCCAGCCGGGAAAGCCGAGTTGCTGCGACAACCGCACGAGCGACGCCGGCTGCACCTGCGCGCGCTCGGCGACTTTGCGCATCGACGACACCGCGACCTCGTCGGGATGATCGAGCAGAAAAGCAGCCCCTAGCTGGAACTGCGGGCTCAGGTCGGAGAAGCGCGCCCGGATCAGGGCAGCAAGCTGATCGAAGCTGTCAGGCATAGCGAGGCCGGGCGGCGCCGGAGGTAAGGATGACAACAAATGTTACCACCGGGTGGGGCAGCTTCAACGGGGATAGATCGACCTGCACGCGCCCGCCCTCGCCTCATCCGCCGCGCCTTGTCCTGCGTGCAAACAGCACGCCGGCCCCCACCACGACCAGCAGAACCAGCAGGAGGCCAGCGCTCATGCCGGTCGGGCGAGCGTCGCTCGCGGCGGAAGCCGCGGACGCAACCGCAACCGCGGGCGCGGTGGCATCCGACGCCTCGACCGGTTGCGGAAGCGCGATGCCCGCGGCGCTGCCCTGATGCACCAGCGACGCCTCCGAGGTCGGCGAGGCTGGCGACGACGTTTCGGATTGCGACGCCGGCGCAGGAGGCGCCTCCGGATTCGGCCCGACCGGAGCCGCTGCCGTATCCGAAGCCATCTCTATCGGCGCCGCCTGCGGAACGGCTTCGAGAGACCTTGCCATCGTCTTCCACTGAGCGAATACGCCATCGACACAGTGAACGTCGACACATGCGTTGCGCGCTTGCCGCCATTGCACCAGTTGCGCGGCCACGAGTCTTCCGTCACGCAGCAGCGCCTGTTGCTGCGCGAAGATATCGTCGTATTCGTTGTTCAGGATCGCGTGATCGCATATGACGCGCTCAGCGGCTTGCTGCGTCGTCGCGCACTGGATGTCGCTCGCCCAGGCCGCGCTCGAGCCCAACGCCGCTGCCGACAGCAGCACTATTCCAAGTCGTCGTGCCGGATGCACCCGCCCTCCCGGAATGTGAGTGAATGGGCTATCGGGTAGCATCGCGCATGCCCGCCCCGGCCCACGTCCCGACGCGTCACATCCGGCTGACAGCGGGACGCCCGCCTCGGCGCATGACGCAGCAACGTAACGGCAGAGCGACAACGGAACAACGGCGCGCAACAACGGCGGCACGGCGTTAAAGCAGCGCCACCACCCGCACATCGCCCTGCTCCGCCGACGCCACCACCTTCTCGCCGATCCGGCGGAACGTGATCGACACCGACGCATCGCCCACCCGCAGATCGCCGACTTCGAGCCAGTCGATCCCCTCGGGCAGCATCGGCTGTTCGATCAGCACCTCACGCCGCTCGGCGTCGATCGTGATGCCAAGACAGGCCTCGAGCATCATGAACGGCGAACCGGCCGCCCACGCCTGCGGCAGACACGCGACCGGATACGCGGTCGGCGGCTCGCCACGCCGGCGCGGAAAGCCGCAAAACAGCTCGGGCAGGCGCATGTCGAAATTGACCGCGGCCTCGAACAGCGCCTGCAGCAACCGCACCGCCGACGCCTTGCCGCCGTAGCGCGACAGCCCGCGCGCGCAGAGCGCGTTGTCGTGCGGCCAAACCGAGCCGTTGTGATACGCCATCGGATTGAAGCGCGCCTGGCTCGCGGCGAGCGTGCGTACGCCCCAGCCAGTATGGAACAGCGCCGAGTCGAGCGCGCGCACGACCGCTTCGCCGCGCTCGCGCGAAGGCAGCCCGAACGCCAGCAGGTGTCCCGCATTCGACGCCATCACGCGGCACAGTTCGCCGTGACCGTCGAGCGCGATGCCGTAGAAGCCGGCCTCGTCCATCCAGTACTTTTCTTCCACGCAGCGGCGGATTTTCTGCGCGCGCCCGGCATATTGCCCGGCCTCCTCGTGCAGATCGCGCAGCTTCGCGAAACGGGCCATCGTGTCGAACGCGGCGCTCGCATAGGCCTGCACTTCGACCAGCGCGATCGGGCCATCGGGGAAACGGCCGTCGGCATGGAACACTGAATCGTGGCTGTCTTTCCAGCCCTGATTGGCGAGCCCGCCGTCCGATTCGCGCTGATAGTCGAGCAGCCCATGGCGGTTCTTGTCGCACACGCCCGCGACCCACTGCGCCGCGCGTTCGAGCGCCGGCCACAGTTCGTCGATCAGCGCGAGGTCGCCGGTGCGCTCGGCATAGGCGCCGGCCAGCACGATGAAGAGCGGCGTGGTGTCGACGCCGCCGTAGTACAGCGCGAACGGCACTTCGCCGGCCGCGGCCATTTCGCCCTTGCGCATCTCGTGCATGATCTTGCCGGGCGCGGCATCGCGGAACGGCGAGTTCTCGCGCGCCTGATGATCGGCGAGAAAGCGCAGCACGCCCGCGGCGAGGTGCGGTTGCAGCCACAGCGTCTGCAGCGACGTGATAACGGCGTCGCGGCCGAACGGGGTCGAAAACCACGGAATGCCCGCATACGGATACGGACCGGTCGCGAGATCGGTGGTCAGCAGGCTCAGGTCGGCGAACGAGCGGTCGATCCACGCATTGAACAGCGGGTTGCCCGAGCGCACGCGCGCACTCGCGCGGCGGCGTTCGCGCATCACGAGGTGCGCGTCGACGAGCGCCGCGCGCACCGCCGTGCGGCCGACGCGTGGGCGCTCCGCATCGACCTGCGACAGATGCGCCTCGCTTACCGCATGCACGGACTGCGCGATGTCGGCGCCGGGCTTGTTCGTCATCGGCACGAGGTGCACCGCGACCGACAGATAGATCGACACGCACGCCTGCGCGGGCAGCTTGATCGTGTAGTCGGCGCGGTCGGCGAACAGCTTGTCGGGCTGCGGCGAGAACGCGATCTGCACGTTGCGCGCGACGTCGTCGAGGCCGAGGTAGCCGAGCAGCACCTCCTGGTTTTCGATGCGCGCCGGTTCGATACGCCCCTGCTTGTCGCGCTTGAGACCGCGCACTTCGAACATGTCGCGGAAGTCGCTCGAAAACGAAATGGACAGCGGCACGACCGCGTCGCTCGTGCCGTAGTTCGTGAGTTCGATCGCTTCGTTGAGCACGGTGCCCGACAGCACGCGCACGCGCTCGACGTGGATCACGCCCTCGGGCGTGCTGTTGCCGCCAAGCGGCGGCAGCGGACGGTTGGTCAGATGCGCGGTGAACGAGGTGTTGTCGCTGCTCACGCTGCCCGACAGCAGCGACGGCGCGCGGCCACCGAAAGTCAGGCGCAGTTGCGACAGCATGCGGGTGTCGTTGACGAACAGGCCGTCTTCGTGGCCCGTGATGTCGCCGAGGGGATCGTTGACGATGAAGGTGTCGCCCGACTTCAGCACGTGCTGCGTGGCGCTCGCGACGTTGAGGTTTTCCGTCGGAATGAAGATGCCGTCCTGCTCGGGTTCGCGTTGATCGACGCCGCCCGAGTGGGTCAGCCCGCCGAGGGCTTCTGGCTGCTGTATCAAGGTCGCTCCTGTGGATTCGCTGCTGCGTTCAGTGTCACTTCCGGATGATGCCCAAGGCGTGCCGCCATCTTGCCCGGTCGCTTCCGATTGTAGAGTGTCCGTGCGCGTGAGACGAACTTATCACAGAGGAGTTTCGATTTTTTTGTGCGGTTTTTTGCGGAATGTGTTTATAGATGTTTCCGGTGGCACAGGACGTGCAGGTTGGCGCGACACTTCCGCGCCCCGCCGGCCTCAAGGGCCGACGGAGCGCTAATGCATTGACACGCGCATCGGCACCGGTTTAGCGCTGTGCTAGCGGCTTCGCTTCACGCAGCGTCTCGCCGATGAAGAGCTGGCGCGGACGGCCGATCTTCTGCTCCGGATCGGCGATCATTTCGTTCCACTGCGCAATCCAGCCGACCGTACGCGCCATCGCGAAGATGCACGTGAACATCGAGGTCGGGATGCCCAGCGCGCGCTGCACGATGCCCGAGTAGAAGTCGACGTTCGGGTACAGCTTGCGCGACACGAAGTATTCGTCTTCGAGCGCGATCTTTTCGAGTGCCATGGCGAGCTTGAACAGCGGATCGTCGTGCAGACCCAGTTCTTCGAGCACTTCGTGGCAGGTTTCGCGCATCAGCTTCGCGCGCGGGTCGTAGTTCTTGTAGACGCGGTGACCGAAGCCCATCAGCTTCACGCCCGAGTTCTTGTCCTTGACCTGCTTGATGAACTCGGGGATGTTGTCGACCGAGCCGATTTCTTCGAGCATGTTCAGCGCGGCTTCGTTCGCACCGCCGTGCGCCGGGCCCCACAGGCACGCGATGCCGGCTGCGATACAGGCGAACGGATTCGCGCCCGACGAACCGGCGAGACGCACGGTCGAGGTCGAGGCGTTCTGCTCGTGGTCCGCGTGCAGGATCAGGATGCGGTCGAGCGCGCGCACCAGCACGTCGTTGACCTTGTATTCCTCCGCGGGATTCGCGAACATCATGCGCATGAAGTTCGCGCTGTACGACAGGTCGTTCTTCGGATAAACGAACGGCTGGCCGACGGTGTACTTGTACGCCATGGCGACGAGCGTCGGCAGCTTCGCGATCATGCGGATCGCGGACACTTCGCGATGCTCCGGGTTCGAGATGTCGAGCGAGTCGTGATAGAACGCCGACAGCGCGCCGACTGCGGCAACCAGAATCGCCATCGGGTGCGCGTCGCGGCGGAAGCCGCGGAAGAAGAAATGCATCTGCTCGTGCACCATCGTGTGCTGCGTGACGGTGTTGACGAATTCGGCCTTCTGCTGCGCGTTCGGCAGTTCGCCCTTCAGCAGCAGGTAGCAGCTTTCGAGGAAGTCGGCATTCTGCGCGAGGTTGTCGATCGGATAGCCGCGATACAGCAGTTCGCCCTTGTCGCCGTCGATATACGTGATTTCGGAATTGCACGACGCCGTGGACATGAAGCCCGGATCGTAGGTGAACTTGCCGGTCTGCCCGTACAGCTTGCGAATGTCGATGACGTCCGGGCCCAGCGTGCCCTGATAGATCGGTAGATCGATGGTCTGATCGCTGTCGGAGAAGCTCAGCGTTGCGTGTGTCTTCGAATTCATCTGGATCTTCCTTTTGCTTTGATACCGAACACGTGCCGGCATGCATGAGGGTCGGACAGGCAAGCGCGACATCGCGCGCTCGGAGAAATACGGGCATGCTCAGGCTCGCCCCGCATTCTACGGGCCGAGGCCGCATTGATTGCGACGATTGACTGCAACAATCCATCTCGATGCACGCAACATTCGTTGCCGGCGCACGTCTGTTCGTCGTCCGCGAACGCACGCCTCGCGGTTCTATCGGGTCGCCTTCACGCGCCCCGGCGCATTGCCAGCTAAATGAAAGTCAGCGTCATCGTTGCAACAATGTTTTGCGGCGCGCGCACTGCGCCGGCCCGCATCCATCTGCGATACTCGGTCCGTGCTTTGACGTTACGGCCCGCTATCCGATGCGGGCTTTTTGAACAGATAGAAAAACAGGAAGGACACGATGAACGCATCGCTCGAAACGCTGTTCCCGGACCACATCCATACCGAAGACAGCACCGTTACCGCGCTCAATCACCAGGACATCGTCGTCGCGTTGTCGGCGGCGCTGAAGACGCAGGACGTCGCCGTACTGCACATGCTCTATCCGCGCACCGACGCGCGCACGCATCGCAGTCTCGATACGCTCGTGGACGTATTGCACGGCCACGGCCTGCATGAAGTCGCTGACCTCATCGCACAGGAAGCGCACTATCTGCTGTTCAAGGACCCGGCCAAAGCATGGAAGGTGTTCCATGAAATTCGCAACGACTCGCTCGCGATCGGCGTGCATCTCTACTATCACGGGCTCGTCGGCGAAGCAGCCGAACGTGCGCTCGACAAGGATGCGCATCGCAAGGCATAAAGACGTCATGCGTCTCGCGGGCAATCGGTGAAGCGCACGCCCACCGATTGCCCGTGATGTTCTCACTGCAACCGCATCTTCAACGCACGCTCATCGCCTCGACGAACTCGTCGACATAGCGGTTAAACGCCGACGGATGCGCGAGATTCATGCCGTGCGACGCGCCGCGCACCGTCTCGCGACGCGCATCGGGCAACCATCCCTGCAATGCGGTCACGGTGCGCCGGAACATGTCGGGGCTCTTCTCGCCATCGATCAACAGCACCGGGCAGCGCACCTCGGCCGCTTCCTCGGGCACGTACGTAGGCAGCGGATCACGGAATTGCCGCGCGAGCGTATGCGCATTATCGGTCGCCATGCGGCGAAAGCCCGGCGTGCTCATGTCCCAGAAACCGGGGCGGCTCACCGAATCGACGAACAGTTGCAGGCCCGCTTCCACCTCGCCCGTTTCGATCAGCTGCGCCGCTTTCGCGCGCAACGCGTTGACCGTTTCCGGCAGACGCGCGGGCGGACGGCCGGCGATCTGCAATGGCCCGCCCGGATCGGCGAGCGTCAGCGTGCGCACGCGCTCGGGGTGACGCCGCGCGAAATGGAACGCCACACAGCCGCCACGCGAATGCCCGACCACGTGCGCCGGTCCCGCGCCGAAACGCTCGATGAATTCCGCGACTTCGTCCGCGTGTCCGCTCCAGCTGAACGGCAGGTCCTGGCCGCTGTCGGTCACCGGCCAGTAATGCGTGAGGCTCACCGCGACACAGCGATAGCGCTTCGACAGACCGGCAAGCTGCGGCTGCCAGTAGCGGTAATCGCATAGCGAGCCGTGCACGAACAGCAGCAATTCACCCTCGCCGGCTTCGACATAGGGCATGCGCAAACCGTTCTGCAATTCGATAAAGGATGACGAGGGCGAAGACGAAGATGAGGCGGACGAAGCGGAAGAAGTGGAAACGGATTGATTCACGAGTGGTTCACGGGCGGCGTGGCGCTACGCGGATTCGGCGGCCCCAGCAAAAAAGCGTTGAAAAAAGAAGCGCATTGGCATCCCTGAAAGTGGGACGTGGGACGTATTGTCACATAAGCGCTGTCGAACGCTTCAATCAGCCCGCATGGGCTGGCTCATGGGCTGGCTCATGGGCCGGCTCATCGGCCTGTTCGCCGGCACGTCATTGCGTCATTGCGCAAGGATGCGAACGCACTCGCAGACACCCACGCACAAGCCCCCTACCGCTCACTCGAACCCGGCTTCGTCAAGCAGGCCCGTCGCGGCGGCGGCCGCCGCGCCGCGCACCGCGCAGGTCAGCGGTTCGTCGGCGACATACACGTCCAGCCCGATTTCATCGGTGAGGCGTTGGCCGAGGTTGCCGAGCAGCGCGCCGCCACCGGTCAGCACGATGCCGTTGTGCGCGATATCGGTGACCAGTTCGGCCGGCGCCAGTTCAAGCGCGCGTTTCACCGCGCCGATCACCTGACGCAGCGGCCCCTCGATCGCCTCGGCGACATCGCGGTTGCTCAGTTGTACCGTGCGCGGCAAGCCGTCGTCGACGCTGCGGCCGGTCGCGCTCATCTGTTCGAGCGGCACGTCGTGCACGGCCGAGCCGATGCTCTTCTTCACGTGCTCGGCCGTCTGCTCGCCGAGCAGCACGCCGTAGAGATTGCGCACGTAGCTCACGATGGCCGCGTCGAAATTGTCGCCGCCGACGCGCACCGAGCCGCTATACGCGGCGCCGCCGAGCGCGATCACGCCGACTTCGGTCGTGCCGCCGCCGATGTCGACGACCATCGAGCCGATCGCCTCGCTCACCGGCAAGCCCGCGCCGAGCGCCGACGCGAGCGATTCGCCGATCAGGCTGACCTTCCACGCGCCGGCCGCCTCGGCGGCCTCGCGGATCGCGCGCCGCTCGACCTGGGTCGCCCCTTCGGGCACGCACACCGTGAACGCGGCGCGCCGGCTGAACAGCGAGCGCGGACGCGCCATGTCGACGAATTGCCGGATCATCTGTTCGGCGGCCGAGAAATTGGCGATTACGCCGTGGCGCATCGGCCGCACCGCTTCGAGATTGAGCGGCGCGCGGCCGAGCAGCTGACGCGCCTCGGTGCCGACCGCCGCGACGCGCTTCGGTCCGGTCGCCGGCTCTTTCTCGAAGCAGACCACGGACGGCTGGTTCACCACGATGCCGCCGTCGTCGGTATAGATGAGCGTATTGGCTGTGCCGAGGTCTACCGCCACGGAGTGACGGAACAGTCGCTCGAAAAGCGGGTAATGCGGCGTCGATGTGGCCATAGGCAGGCTCTGATATGTCGTGATCCACCGTCTCAGGCGGGTCTGGAATGCGCCCCCGGTGCTCCGAACCGCGCGCCACGCCCGGCTGGGCGTTGCGCTTGCGCGCGGTGAAGATGATTCTCGATCCATTAAGCCTGTAACGGCAAGCGGATCGAAACCTTTAGAGACACTTTCGATCAGCGCTGTGTCAATTGCGCGACACAGCATCGAGCGCGCGCTGCAGCGCCGCGCCGCCGAGCGCGACGCCTTCGCCGGTGATCGTGTGGCCGACGCCGGGCAGCGCATAGGCATCGACCGGATAACCAGCCGCGCTGAACGCGGCGGCGGCGTGCTCGAGTTCGCGCACCGGGATCACGTTGTCGTCCTCGCCGTGGATCAGCGTGAGCGGCGTGGCGCGCGGTGTGTCGTTATGCGCGGTGATGGCAGAGGCGAGCCGCCCCGAATAGGCGACGACCGCTGCGGCGCCCTGCGGATTCTCCGCGACATGATGCAGCGCCATGATGGAGCCTTGCGAAAAACCGACGAGCGCGAGTTTTTCGAAAGACAGCTGGCAGCGCGCGAGTTCGGCGTCGAGCACGCGCCGCAGCGCCGGATACGCGGCGGCGACGCGCGCCGCGCGGTTCGCCTCGCTGACGTCGCGCAGGCTGAACCACTGACGGCCGCCGAAGCCGCCGTCGAACGGCTCGGTGCCGTCGAGCGACACGAACGCCGCCTTGGGCAGGCTCTCGCTCCAGATATCGGCAAGCGGCATCAGGTCGCGCGCATTGCTGCCGACACCGTGCATCAGCACGACGAGACTCGTTGCGGGCGCATTCACCGGCGCGCGCCGCCAGCCATGTTCGAATTGTTCCCAGTTCATGGGGGGGTCCTTTCTAGCGTTGGATTCGTGGTGGGTTGCGCGGCCCTGCTGCTGAACGCGAAGACGACGCGTGGGGCCTCAGGCGCGAGCATACGCTGTGGGGTGGGTTTGTGCTGGGAAGGCGGACTTTTTCGTGTTCGGGGCGGAGTGAGACTCACATGGCTGGATTCGACACGATGGCGACCTTGCCGCCGTGGTCGGTGGTGTCGTCAAATCGAATCAAACCCATGCCGTTGTCCTGAGTCAGTTTGCTGGGTCGTTTTTCTTCGCGGGGACGATTTCAGGCGTGCGCGGCAACAGTGGCGCACCGGGTAGGTCAAAGCGGGCTTCCCATCGACGGGTGCCATCGGGGTCGGCATGCTCGGCACCCGGCACGTTGGTGTGCAGCGAGGGGGGAACGGGGTTGCGCAGCACACGTAGCACGCGATTGACGAACACGTAGGGTTTGGGAAGTCCCTCTTCAGGCGCGCCGAGGCGGGGGAAGTCGCCCGCGCGGATCAGCAGGCAATGGCCGATCCTCTCGATGCCAATGTCAGGCCGTGCCAGGTCGGCTCGCACGGCGGATTCCCCGCCGAGGCGGTCGACAAGCAGGTCGCCAATGAGGGTGTACCAGTTCACACCCTTGATGAACCCGTAATGCCCGACTTTGGCGCCGGGACGAAGATCTTCATAAATCGCCGTCATGTGGTCGGTCGATTGACCCTCGTACGACATGGTGTCGTATTCCTGCTTTTGTAGAAAGGCATAGCTGTCGATTTCCAGCCCGCTGAACCGCTGCGCGAGCGCCCATTCCTGCGGCATGTACTCGTGGAAACTGTACGGCAGGATGGATGAGAATCCGCCGTAGCCGCCCCGCACCGGAAGCTGTTCGCAGACAAAGCGCAGGAACGCTTCGTAGCTCCGGACACCTTCGGGCGTGTTCACGAAATCCATCGGCATCCAGAATTTGAGGTAGGACAAGCCACAGTCCTGCCCTTTCTTCACGAAAAATCCTGACGGATCGGTATAGTCCTCGGCTACCGCCACATCGGTCAGCGTCTCGATCTGATAGGCCGCAGCGCTATCCTCATCGATCGCGCTGGAGCGTACGACTTCCAGCTTGACCTCTGGCGGGACTTCCAGAATTGCCCGGCGGATCGCCTCGACCCCGCGTGGCGTCTTCCGGCTGAAGCGGCCGTCATCGCCATTCCTGCCGCCTTTCAGGTAAGGGCCAAACAGTTGCTCGAAACGGTCGAAGCAGGCGAGCAGTCCCCGGCGTACATCGGGCTTCGAGCCGCGCTCGAAGAACACCGTGCCGATTACGCCGGGGAAGATCACCAGCCCGCCGCCCCGGTTGTCGTGCTGACATAGTTCCTCGCCATAGCGGCTGAAGGCTTCCGCCGGTGTCAGCACCGGCTTTTTATGGGAAGAATTCATCATGTGATCCATTTGAAGTAAAAGAGAAATTGGGTGGACTGGTCAGTGCCGCCATCAGCGCCGCGTCGCCCGCTGTCGCGGTGATCACTACCAGCGCGGCCAGCGCGCCGACCAAGGCCTGCGTTAGCACGACGGGAACGAGGACTCCATCGATGATGAGGACAACCACGGCCATCCCCCCGGACATGGTGATGCACACCTGTCCCCAGTCGATCTGCCGCAGTTGCTGGACGGTCAGGTCGGTCTGCTGTCTGATCTGCTGCCATGCGGCCTTGAGTTCTGCGGCGGTGTAGCGCTGCACGGCGTGGTTTGCGTCGTCGAGGTAGTGCCATTCATGGCCAGTGGCATTCGCTTCCGTTATCCATCGACCCTGCTCGAACAGCCACTGCGCGCTCTGACGCAGCCAGGCCTGAGTTTCGTCAGAAAGCTCGCAGGCCCCTTGTGCCGCCGTATCCCACAGCGCCGCCACACCGTTCGCGGTCGAACCGGCTGCGCCCTCCAGCGCGCTCCACGGCTCGAACCATGCGGCTTGCGGGACGGGTATCTTCGAGCGGAGCCGGGCGCGCAGCAGCAGCCTGCCGGCGACCTTGCCGAGGAATCCGGCGGCAATGGCCGCCTCGACCAGCTCTTTCGCATGCTCCTCACCGCCCGAGACCTTCAGCACAGTCATGTGGTGGTTATCGCCGGCTATCCCTACATAGTCTTCTTCCTGTCCCTTTCCCCAGGTGTCTCCCGGAAACTTGACCTCGACGAGCCTCAGCAGGTTCGGCCACTGCGCCATCCCGTCGTGATCGACTGCTCCGCGCCCTGGCCACCGGTTGCCTTCGTTCTCGACGATCACCACATCCGGGCGGCGGACTTCGCCCGCAAGGCTGCCGGGCAGAGGAAACGGGTTCTGGCTGTGGCGGCGCCCGGGGGTGTCGCCGTCGGTCTTGTTCAGAAAAGGAATTGGCGCTTTTGCACGTCTGCTTGTTTGCCAAGGCCGCATATCAAACGACACCTCAGCCTTATACCGCCAGCAGAACTCATGCTTCCTTTCATCCGCGCGAATCGCCGCGCTCATTGCAATCTGCTTGAGCAGGCTCGTTCCCACGAGGCCATCCGACCTCTGTACCCGCAGCACCTCGGGCCACCACATCGCCGAGCGGATTTTTTCTTCGAGGTAACCCATTGCCTGATGCGGAAGACGGACGTATTTGGGTATGTCCTCCCGAATGGTCACCGTTGTGTCAACGGGAATCATCTGTGCTGCCATAACCTCATAGTCTCCTTTCCGTCCGCGTTATTCGGCGATGTAGCCGGCAAAAAACTCCATCCGTACATCTGACGTTTTCCTGGCGTACCTTTGGCCATGACACCGCCGGTTCCCCTGCTATTCAGCGCGTGGTTCTTCGCGCCGCTCCCACGGCGGCAACCCCGAGCGGCGCACCCGGGGCCGGATAGGCCAGGCTTGCGGATGCATGGCGTGTGATCGTTCCCAACTTCTCACGGAAAAGCAACGACACGATTCTGCAAACCGGCCCAAGCTCTCTGCCGTGCAAACCGGGTCGGCGCTCCCTGAAACCCGTCAAAGACGCCATCCTGTTTGACTTTTCGCCGCATGACCTGCGCAGCACATCCATGCCCGCGACAACGATCCTTCCATAGTCGGGATTGTGAGAAATCCTGAAATTTCTGGAGAAAGGCATTCCCGACAGTGAATCGCTCCGTCGCCCCGAGGCAACGACACTCGCCACCATGGGCCGGTCTCGCCGGTCAGCCCTGCACCGCCCGCCTCGCCGACGCCTCAACCCGAATACAGGTATGCTCCGACGAGTACCCGACGGACCCGCCGCCCACTCTCGCGCGGCACATCATCGGCGCAACGCGCAGACGCGGTCCGTCCGCCTCACTGGCCGCACCGTATCCGGAGAAACCGCTTGACCCAGCCCAACGACGCGCCCGCTTCCGCGCCGCCTCCACCGCCTCCCGCACCGCCGCCGCCCCTCGAAGGCGGCAAACTCGTGCTGGCGACCTTCGCGGTCGCCCTCGCCACGTTCATGAACGTGCTCGACACCTCGATCGCGAACGTCGCGATCCCGACGATTTCAGGCAATCTCGGCGTCTCGGTCGACGAAGGCACGTGGGTCATCACCGTATTCGCGGCCGCCAATGCCGTGTCGATTCCGCTGACCGGCTGGCTCACGCAGCGCATCGGCCAGGTCAAGCTGTTCGTCGGCGCGATCCTCGCGTTCACGCTCGCCTCGTGGCTGTGCGGCATCGCACCGACACTGCCGGTCCTGCTGATCGCGCGGATTTTCCAGGGCGCGGTGGCCGGTCCGCTGATTCCGCTCTCGCAGGCGATCCTGCTCGGCTCGTATCCGAAGGAGAAAGCCTCGACCGCGCTCGCGCTGTGGGCGATGACCGCGACCGTCGGCCCGATCGCGGGCCCGGCGCTCGGCGGCTGGATCACGGATAGCTACAGTTGGTCGTGGATCTTCTACATCAACATTCCGGTCGGCCTGTTCGCGGGCGGCGTCACGTGGATGATCTACCGCACCCGCGAATCGCCCACGCGCAAGCCGCCGATCGACGTGATCGGCCTCGGCCTCCTGATTACGTGGGTCGCGTCGCTGCAGATCATGCTCGACAAGGGCAAGGACCTCGACTGGTTCTCGTCGCCGGTGATCGCGACGCTCGGCCTCGTCGCGCTGATCAGCTTCGCGTTTTTCCTTGTGTGGGAGTTGACCGAGGAGAACCCGATCGTCGATCTGCGGCTGTTCCGGCAGCGCAATTTTCTCGGCGGCACGATCGCGATTTCAGTCGCGTACGGCGTGTTCTTCGGCAATCTCGTGCTGCTGCCGCAATGGATGCAGGAATATCTGAACTACCGCTCGGTCGACGCCGGCCTCGTCACCGCGCCGCTCGGCGTGTTCGCGGTGATTCTCGCGCCGGTCATGGGCCGCGTGCTGCCGCGCTCGGACGCGCGCGTGATCTCGACGCTCGCGTTCGTCGGCTTCGCAATCGTGTTCTACATGCGCTCGAAATACGTGATCGAAATCGACACGTGGCATCTCGTGCTGCCGACGCTGCTGCAAGGCATTCCGATGGCGATGTTCTTCGTGCCGCTCACGGCGATCATCCTGTCGGGCCAGCCGCCGAGCCGGATTCCGGCGGCGGCGGGTCTGTCGAATTTCGTGCGCGTGTTTTGCGGCGCGGTGGGCACGTCGCTCGCGGGCACGGCCTGGAACAACCGCACGGTGCTCCATCATGTGCGGCTCACGGAGCAGGCGTCGATCGGCAACCCCGTGTTCGCGCAGCAGATCGACACGACGCAAGCGCTGCTGCATCTGAACGCGCAGTCGGCGAATGCGCTGTTCGATTTCACGGTCAACACGCAGGCGGCGATGATGGGCCTGAACGACATCTTCCTTATCTCGGCGATTATTTTCGTGCTGATCATTCCACTGATCTGGATCACGCGGCCGGTGAAAGGCGGCGGCGGGCCGGGTGCGGCGGGAGCGCATTGAGTCGAGGGAGCGGCGGGAATGGTGCGCGGGGGGGGGGGGGTGAGCGATGCGAGGCGACTCGGCACTCAGTACCAGACAGTGAACTTAACAACGCGGTCGCGGCAACATCGCATCAGCGAAAATACCGCGCCGGCGTATCGCCGAACGCCTCGCGAAACACGGCAATAAACGACGACACATCGCTATAGCCGACTGCGAGCGCCACCTGCGTGACGCTTTCGCCGGCGCCGAGATGTTCGAGCGCGGCCAGCAGGCGCAGTTGCTGGCGCCATTGCCCGAAGGTCTGCCCGGTTTCCTTCGCGAACAGACGCGCGGCCGTGCGGGCCGTCACGCCCGCAGCCGCGGCGAGTTCCTCAAGTATCAGCGATTGCGCCGGATCGGCGCTGAGCGCATCGGCGATCCGCTGCGCGCGCGAATCGCGCGGCCAGGTCAAACCAAGCGGCGCCGCGGGCAAGACCGCGAGGCGGTCCAGCAGCACGTGCAGAAGGCGGCGCGCGGGTTCGTCGAGTGGCACATCGTGCGGCAAACCGGCCGCGACGGCGAGCAGCGCCTGCACGAGCGCATCCGGAACGAGCGCGCCGGTTTGCGCGGGCCATGGCGTAGATGTCGGCAGCGAAGCGGGCGAGGAAATGGAGAAACGCGCGGATAAAGACGCAGATAAAGACGCGGATGCGAACCCGAACGGCGGCGCATCCTCGCTAGCGGAAAACGGCGCGCGATCCGCCGCACAATCCAGCGCGACATAAAGCACATGCAGTTCCACGGGACGCGCCGCGCGCAGGCAATGCCGCGTATCCGCGGCAATCCACAGCGCGCGGCCGGGCGGCACGACCCAACGGCCGGCTTCGGTGCGCACCGTCAGCACACCGTCGTTCACGTGAATCAGCGTGGCGCGCCGATGCGCGCGCCAGGGTTCGTCCAGCATCTCGTGGCGCTCGCCGACCACGAAGACCGCTTGCCCGATGCCGTCCGGATCGAAGGCTTCCATCATGCTATCTGCTCTGCCGTATGACTTCTGCAAAGTGAGCAAGATTAGCATGCGCGCGAGACCGGCCCGCCAGGCCGTGGCGGCGGGCCGCCGAAAAACTCAATGCCCCGACTCCGGCTCGATGCCGCAGGCGACGATCATGCGGGAAACCATGTTGTACGCGGCAGCCGTCGCAATCGCCTCGACGATCGCCTGATCGCTACCCAGCGCCGCTCGCGCCTGTGCCAGCGTGTCGGGCCTGACCTTGACGTCACGCGTCATTTCAAGCGTCAACCGGATCGCCGCGCGTTCGCTTGCGCTGAAAAGATGCTCGTCGGCCACCGCGGCCTCGACGTTGCGCAACGCATCCACCTGCTGCTGCGTTCCGCCCGCCTTCAGCAGCTCTGGGGCGTGGTGATAAAACTCGTACTCCGCGTCGTTCAGTGAAGCGACGCAGCAAATAATGATTTCACGCAACCTGGCATCGATGGACAGCCGTTGCCGCACGGCACCGAGGTAGGTGTTCCATCCCTGCGCGAGGTTCGGACTATGCAGCAGAATGCGGTCGAGATGCGACAGCGTTCCGCCGCGGCGTGCGCGAACCGCGTCGACGATCTCCCTGGGTTCGGCGAGATCGATCGGTACATACGTAATGTTAGCCATACTGAACTCCGGTAGAGGTGGGGAAAAGCCGCTATCGACCACCGATGTCATGCGCTGTCATGCTCCGACGACATCGGCTTGCGGCTTGCTTTCGGCTCATATTCTGGTTGACGGCAGCCCGGCGCGAGCCTCGTCAGAAGTTGACGTTCTGCGCGCCTTTCAGGCCGAGCATCGCTCGCGCCTCGGCAGGCGTGGCGACCTCGAGCGACAAGCCTTCGAGTATCTGCCGGATCTTGCGGACCTGGGCGGCATTGGTTTGCGCCAGTTCGCCGGGCGCGATCCAGAGCGAGTCTTCCAGTCCCACCCGTACGTTGCCGCCCTGCGCCGCGCCCATCGAAGCAAGCGGCATCTGATGGCGTCCCGCGCCCAGAACCGACCATACGAAGTCGGTGCCGAACAGCCGGTCCGCGGTCCGCTTCATATGCGCCAGGTCCTCGGGGTGCGGCCCGATCCCGCCGAGCAGGCCGAAGACCGTTTGCACGAAGAATGGCGGCGTCGCCAGTTTGCGGTCGACGAAATGCGCAAGGTTGTACAGGTGCGACGTGTCGTAGCACTCGAATTCGAAGCGCGTGCCGTTATCGCCGCATGTCTTGAGAATGAACTCGATATCGGCAAACGTGTTCTTGAACACCAGGTCACGGCTGCGCTCCAGATGCTCGCGCTCCCACCCGTGGGCAAATTCCTTGAAACGATCCAGCATCGGATAGAGCCCGAAGTTCATCGAGCCCATATTGAGCGAGGCGAGTTCGGGCCGATAGTGCGTGGCCGGACGCAGGCGCTCTTCGACCGTCATATGCGGACTGCCGCCCGTGGTCAGGTTGATGACGGCATCGGTCGCGCTCTTGATGCGCGGTAGAAACTCGGCGAAAGCGGCCGGGTCCTGCGTCGGACGGCCGTCATGCGGGTCGCGCGCGTGAAGATGAATGACCGCCGCGCCGGCTTCGGCGGCGCCGATCGACGCCTGCGCGACCTCGTCGGGCGTGACCGGCAGATGCGGCGACATCGTGGGCGTATGAATCGCGCCAGTCACGGCGCAGGTAATGATGACCTTGCGTGATGAACCCATGTGACCTCCAGGGGATAAGCGGACGCATCATGCGCGATACGCCCGTCAGTGTTATTGACCGCGGCTGTAGGAGTGACTGTCCGTGAGCGCGCCGCCACGCACGCCCGAATCGAGTTCCTCGAGCCGCTTGCCGCGCGTCTCGATCCGGATGGCCCACACCGCGAACGCGAGCAGCAACTGCGCGGCGACCACCGAACCGACCACCATCAGCACCCCGCCCGTCGTGAACAGCCACAGGATGAAGAACTGGCATCCCGCGCTGGCCAGCCGTCCCGCCGTCATGCAAACGCCGGTGCCGCGCAGGCGATAGGACGTCGAGAACAGTTCCGGCACGTAAGCCCCTTGCCCGACCGCCACCAGCACGTAGATGGAGCAGACGAGCAGAAAGCCGACGCCCATCAGCGCATACGCCGAGTCGACCTGCTGATAGATCAGGCCGCACACCGCGGTCACGAGACACGACGTAATGATCGCGGGACGACGGCCCACCCGGTCCGACACCGCGACGCCGAGCAGCGAGCCCACCGGGCCGCCCAGCGTGATGACCGTGGTCCACGTCAGCGACTTGACGATGTCGAAGCCCTGCTGAATGAAGAACGTCGGCAGCCAGTTGATCAGGCCGTAGATGCTGAAGCCGATGCACACGAGGATCGCCGAGCCGACCAGCGTGCGCCCGAGGATCGGCGGCGCGAACAATACGCCGATGGAGACCTGCGGTGCCGGCGCGGGCAGTTCGCGCGCATAGGCAGGCAGTTCGCCGCCGCGCGCCACGCGGCGCTCGATCCGCTGCAGCACCGCCTCGGCCTCGTCGATCCGGCCCTGGGTTTCGAGCCAGCGCGGCGATTCGGGAATCGAGCGGCGCATGATCCACAGCACCACGGCCAGAACGCCTGCGATCACGAATACGTAGCGCCAGCCGAAATGCGGAATGACCCAGAGATTCACCAGCGAGCCGACAAACACCGCCGAGTTGCCGAACACCGACAGAAAGGCCAGCATGCGGCCACGATAGCCCGGCGGCACGAATTCCCCGAGCATCCCGTACGAGATGACCGCCTCGGCGCCGATGCCGAGCCCCATGACGAAACGGATCGCGCTGAGCCAGTACATGTTCGGCGCGACCGCCGCCGCAAACGACGCGATACCGAAGACGACGAGATTGATCTGATAGGCGACGCGCCGCCCGTAGCGGTCGCCGATAATCCCCGCCAGCAGCGCGCCGACGGTCAGGCCGGCGAACGTCAGCGTGCCGAACAGCGCATTGAGCTGCAGCGTCGACCATCCCTGCTTGAGCAATACGCCGACAATCGCGCCGCCGGTGTACAGATCGAAAAACTCGAGGAACAGGCCGAAGCCGATGATGCACAGAAGACGCCAGTGAAAACCGCTCAAAGGCAGGCGGTCAAGCCGGTTGGCCGCGTAGGCGGTGGGTTGCATGTCTGTCTCCGATCGTGATTGGCATGTGTCAGCGATTCTTGTCGTGTCGCTGTAGGGGCATTGCGTGTGTGTTGCTTCTGCTCGTGGCTAACGCATGGTCGAGGCCGAGCCCCCGTCGACCAGAATTTCTGTCGCCGTGATATAGCGCGCCTCGTCGGACGCCAGAAATGCCGTCGCGTTGGCGACATCCCAGGCGTCTCCTTCCTGGGCCAGCGGAACCTGCGCGTTGCGGCGCTTGAGATAGGCTTCGTAATCGCCGCCGCCGAACTGGTCGGCGAGGCGCTGGACCAGCGGCGTGGTAATCAGCCCCGGAATGACGCAGTTCAGGCGCACATTGTTTTCGCCGTGCATCAAGGCGGCCATCCGCGTGAACTGGATCAGCGCCGCCTTGCTCGACGAGTAGGCGATCTGCGGCTTGCCGCTGTAGCGCAACGCCGAGAGCGACGAAACGTTGACGACGTTGCCGCTGCGTTGCCGGTCCATCACGGGCAGGACCGCCTTGCACATCAGGAAGACGCTCTTCAGATTGATGTCGAATTGCCGGTCCCACAGCTCTTCGCTCATATCGACCACGTTGCCCGGCGCGGACACGCCGACGTTGTTCACGAGCACGTCGATGCGGCCGTAGGCGTCGAGCGTCTGACGCACGACCTGGTCGATGCTGCGCGGGTCCGTCACGTCGCATAGCATGGCCTTCAGCTTGCCGCCCTCGCCTTCGATAACGGCGCGCGTGTCGGCCAGCGCCTCTTCGTTCACATCGAGCCCCACCACCTGGGCGCCCTGGCGCGCCAGCACCGCGGCAATCGCCTTACCCGTTCCCCAGCCCGGCAACGAGGAACCGCAGCCGCTCACGATCGCCACCTTGTTCTCGAATCTCAGCACGCTTCTTCTCCGTTCTTCATGGTCATCCGCCATATCGTGGACATCGCGTGCAGCACCGCTGCCGTCCAACTTATATGGATAACTAACTTAAATTCCTGCTTCCCGATGCCGGCGTCGACCCTGACTAAGCCCAGGGTCCCGAGTCGGCGCTCAAACGCCGGAGTACATCCGACGCCCTGCCACCGGCATGGCCGCCGTCAGAATCGTGCCGCTTTCCGATTCCGTAATGAACAGCGTCTTGCGCTCGGCGCCGCCGTAGGCGACGTTGGTCGTGTGATAGCCGATCTCGGACTGAATCCGGTACATCGGCTCGCCGCGCGCCGAGAACAGCCACACCGCGCCGATACCGACATGCGCGACCGCCAGATTGCCGTCCTCGTCGAGCGCGAGTCCGTCCGGGCCGCCACCGCCGGACATCTGGATGAAGCACCCGACCTTGGCCGTCCGGCCGCCGCGCAACAGCGGAATACGCCAGATGGCATTCGCCCGCGTGACGGCGACATAGAGCGCCGACTCCTCGCGGTTCAGCACCAGTCCGTTGGGACTCGGCACGTTGTCCATCAGGCAATCGATCTGCCCGTCCTTGCGCAGACAGAAGACCCGTCCGTTGGGATTGTGCAGGCCCGAGAGACCCTGATCCGTAAAGTAGAGATCGCCATTCGAGGCGAACACCAGATCGTTGACGGCCCTGAGCCGTTCGAGATGAACCCGTTCCAGCACGGGCCGCACGGTCTTTTCTACGGGATCGAACAGCATGATGCCGTTCTTGTAGTCGGCGACGAAAATCCGGCCGTCCTCGTGGATTTTCAGGCCGTTGGGCTCGCCGTCATAGGTGTGCATCAACTCGAAGCGGCCTTCGGGACTGACGCGGAAAATGCGGCCCCAAGGGATATCGACGCACCAGAGGTTGCCGTGCCGGTCGAACGACGGACCTTCGAGCAGGGAATGGCCGGGCATGCCGGCCGGCTGCTGGGCGTGCCACTCCGACGAGGCCTGCGGCTGCCTGAATTCGTCGGGCAACCTCGCGAACACTTCCGTCTTGATACGCCTCGGCTCTGCATACATGGCAATGTGTCTCCAGCAGTTTCGTATTCTTGATCTGAGGCCGCTACGGCAACGCGCTAGCCGGCCTTGTTGAAGCGATTATGTCGACAGTGTGAAGCGCCCACAATCGCTCGTTTCTTATCGATTGATGCTGAAATCCGATCAATCGGCGCACAATCGGCGCGGAGCCGACGACGCAACCCCAGCGACGCTTGCTACGGGCGCGCCGCCCGCAGCGGCGGCGTCCGTTCGCCGAGCAACTGGCGAAACGCCGCGCTGCTGGGCGTTTCCGAGCGATCCGTCAGGCGCGCCACGCCGATCATGCGGCCCACGCGCTCTTCCAGCGACAGGACCGTGCAGCGCGACACGTCGAGCTTGCCGAGACAGATCTCGGGCACGATGCCCATGCCGAAACCCTCTTCGACCAGCCGCACGAGAGTCGACATGTTCCAGGTTTCCTGATGCGCGACGGGCGTGGCGCCGCACGCCGCAAACGCACGCTCGATGATCTGCCATAGGGTCGTCCCCCTGGGACTCGCCATCAGGGGGTATTGCGCGGCTTCGCGCAGGGAAATGCTGCGCCGCTCGCCGAGCGGATGCGTTCGCGGCACGACGAGGAAACATTCGTCCCAGAAGAGCGGCTCGAAAACCGTGTGGTGACGGTCTTCGAGATCCGAGACGATCGCCAGATCGACCACGCCCGCTTCCATCATCTCGATGCAGCGCCGCGAGTCCACGTCGAGCAATTTCAGCGTCACGCCCGGATGCCGGCGATGGAACTCGCCCATGATAGTCGGCAGCACCGTCTGTCCAATCGACGGGACGGCGGCGATCGTCAGTTCGCCGCTCTGCAAAGCCGCTTTCTTGCGCAACGATTCGGCGACCCGCTCCATGTCCTCGACCGCCGTCTTGGCCACGACGAACAGTTGCTGCCCTTCGTCGGTCAGCGTGACCTGCCTCGTCGTTCGATGGAACAGGCGCACGCCGAGCCGATCTTCGAGCTGGCCGATGCGGGCGCTGACAGCGGACTGGGACGTGTGAATCTGTTCCGCCGCGCGGCGGAAACTGAGCGTTTCGGCAACAGCGAGAAACGTGATGAGGTTGTTCAGATTGAAGGTGAGCGCCATGAGGGAGCGAGCGGTACGTCGGAACTGGATTGCGCGTCAAGATACCAGAACCGTTGCGCCCCGCCGCGCTCCGTCAATCCGTCCTCTCCACCGGCACGCGCCGCGCGGCGTCCCCTTCATCGTGCGATGTCGCGTAGAAAACCCGCGCCCGCCCGATCACGATCTTCAGCATCGCGATCACCGGTACCGCGAGAAAAATCCCCGCCACGCCGCCGAGCTGATCGCCGGCGAGCAGGCCGACGATCACGAGGAACGGACTGACCTCGACCCCTTCGCTCATCAGATAGGGATTGAGCACGTAGTCCTGGAAGAGCCGGTACAGGCCGATGAAAATCACCAGCCACAGCAGATGCGAATAGCCGCTGAACACCGCGACCACGAGCGTGATCGCGACCGCGGCGAGCGGCCCCGCGAACGGCACGAATTCGAGCAGGCCCGCGCTGACCGCAAGCAGAAACGCGTACGGCACGCCGAGCAGCGAGAACGCAACGCCGTAGCACAGCAGCGTCGCGAGCGACAGAAACAGCATCGCGCGCACATACTTCGAGAGCAGAACGTTCACGTCGTCGACGATATCGCTCCACAGCGCGCGATGCCGCCGGTTCAGCAGCGCGAGAAACGCATCGCGCATGTGCGCGCCGTCCTTGATGAGCAGAAAGCTCAAGATCGGAATCAGCACCAGATAGATCAGGTTGCTCGCCGCATGCACGACGCCGAGGCCAAGGCTGCGCGCCACCGGCACGGCCTTGTCGGAGCCGGTCTCGATCTGGCTGCGCACGAAGTCGACGATGCGCTCGCGCAGCGGTTCGAGAAAATGCGGCAGCGGCAAGCGGTTCGGCACGTCGGTGCGCATCAGCTCGGGCAATTGCGCGAGCAGACGCGTCGCCTGATCCTGCAACTGCACGCCGAACAGCGAGCCGACCACCGCGAGCAGCGCGACCACGACGACGAACACGAGCGCGATCGAGGCGACGCGCGGCACGCGGCGCGGTCTCACACGCTCGACGAGCGCGACCATCGGATAGATCAGATAGCTGAAGAACACCGCGAAGATGATGACGAGCACCGTCGTCGACGCGACATAGATGACGAAGAACAGCAACGCGAGCAGGGCCGCGGTCCAGACTTTCCTGGCCGTGCCGACATCGAATCCCAGCATGAACCGTCCTCGAATAGGCGATGTGATCCGGCGCCTTACCGGCGCCGGGGACATCCGACTGTATCAGGTGCGCGCGGGCCGCGTGTGACCGGAGGGTTCGCGGGCGCGAGCGGCGTGGGCCGTGTCCGTGGTCCTGCGCGCGGTCTTGCGCGTGCTCATACGCACAGTTGCGCGCGGGCCGCCGCCTGCGCACTGTCTGCACGCAACGGTGTACGGCAAGGGAAACCCCCGCGCAACGTGAGAAAACGTCAACTCTTCAGCTGTTCGAGCATCGCATCGGCCGCCTCGCCGACCTTGGCCTGCATCCGCCCGGCCAGCTTTTCCGCCGCACCCTCGGCCTGCTGCACGCGATTACCGGTAATTTTGCCAATCGCTTCCTTGATCGAGCCCTTCAGTTCCTTCGCTGTACCTTCTACCCGATTTCTGTTCATGGCGCTGTCCTCGTGGGATTGAAACGGCAACCCGGGCAGCGGCCTTGCCTGAACCGCCGTGCGCGGCTCGCGACGCGCCTCGGCGTGCGGCTCAGGAACCGCTTTCGTCGCATGCCGCGATTCGCATCATGCGATTGCTACCCGGGTAATCCCTCAGATATAGCAAGCGGCGTTCCCGGCTCGACGGTACGCGATTCGCGCCATCCGCTCGACATTTCGCGCCACCCGGAACCGCTCGATTCCGGCCCACCCAGCCGCCGCGACCACCGGACAACCCGCCATCGGCAACGATCGATCAAGCTCGCTCCCGCGTCATGCTCCCACGCCGTGGCCCCGCATCACGCTCCGCCGGCAGACCCGTGCGCCTCAGTGTGCGGTTCGCTCGCCTGCCAGCGCGGCGCGCGCTTTTCGAGGAACGCATTGACGCCTTCGCGCTGATCGGCGCCGTCGAACAGATCGACGAAACGCTCGCGTTCGAGCGCAAGCGCCGCCGCGCGCGGCACCCCATGGCGCGCCTGATGGATCAGTGCCTTGCTGAAGCTCACCGCCTGCGGGCTCAGACCCGTCACGCGTTGCGCCATCGCCAGCGCCGCCTCACGCGCGGCGCCCCGCTCGACGACTTCCTCGACGAGACCGATGCGCAGCGCGGTCGCCGCGTCGACACGCTCGCCGGTCAGAATCATGCGCTTGGCCCAGCCCTCGCCGACCAGCCACGGCAGCGTCTGCGTGCCGCAGCCGCACGGCAGCAGGCCGACCGAGGTCTCGGGCAAAGCCAGCACCGCGTGCTGTTCGGCGATGCGGATATCGCACGCGAGCGCGCATTCGAGCCCGCCGCCCATCGCATAGCCGTTGAGCGCCGCGATCACGACGGGCCGCGCGTTCTGCAACGCTTCGAACGCCGCGCCGAAGCGCGCCGCCGCGATCCGCGCGACTTCGCGATTGCCGTCGGCGAACGTGTTCAGATCGGCGCCCGCGCTGAAGAATTTCGGCCCGTCGCCGGTGATGACGAGCGCGCGCACGCGCGCGTCGCCGTTCAATTGTCCGACGAGGTTCTGCAATTGCAGCAGGCCATCGGGCGTGAACGCATTGGCGGGCGGACGCCGGAGCGTGAGCAGCGCGACAGCGCCGTCGTGCGCGTAGTCGAGTTCGATCATCGCGCGCCCCCGCCGCTCGCCTCGCGGCCATCTTGACGATACAGCCTGATGACCGCCGAAAAATCCAGCCGTCCCGCGCCGTGGGTGCTCATCGTCTGATAAAGCTGCTGCGCGAGCGCGCCGAGGTAGACCGGCTGCCGCACGCTGCGCGCCGCATCGGTGGCGAGGCCGAGGTCCTTCAGCATCAGGTCGGTGCCGAAGCCGCCGCTATAGCCGCGCGAGGACGGCGCGCTGTCGATCACGCCCGGCATCGGGTTATACGTATCCGAACTCCAGCAACGCCCCGTCGACGTATTGATGATGCCGCCGAGCACCTTCGTATCGATGCCGAGCGCCTCGCCGAGCGACATCGCCTCGGCGACGCCCGCCATCGAAATGCCGAGCACGAGGTTGTTGCAGATCTTCGCGACCTGGCCCGTGCCGGTGTCGCCGCAATGCACGATGTTCCGGCCCATCGCCGAGAGCACCGGCTTGACCTGCTCGTACGCGCTCGCGCTGCCTCCGACCATAAAGGTCAGCGTGCCGGCCGCCGCGCCGCCGGTGCCGCCCGAAACCGGCGCATCGACGAAGGCGTTGCCGTGACGCGCCGCGAGTTCGGCGCAGGCTTTCACGGTGGCCGGATCGATCGTGCTCGAATCGACGATCGGCACGCCCGGTGCGATGCCGGCGAGGATGCCGTCGTCGGCGGTCAGCACGCTGCGCACGTGGGCCGCCGCGGGCAGCATCGTGATGACGCAGGCGGCCTCGCTCGCGGCCGCCCGTGGTGAGCCGGCCGCCTGCGCGCCCGCGTCGGCGAGCGTGCGCACGGCCTGCGCGCTGAGGTCGAACACGCTCACCGCATGGCCCGCCTTAAGCAGGTTCAACGCCATCGGCGCGCCCATGTTGCCGAGTCCGATAAAGCCTATTTTCATGGTGTCGTCTCCGTATTTTCGCGTTGCGCCGTGCGCGCTCAGCGCAGGCGGATCGTCGTATTGACGCCGTCGTTGACGGTGTCGTCGTCGAACCAGCGCGCCGTGACCGTCTTGGTCTGCGTATAGAACTGCACGACCTGCTTGCCGTACGGACCGAGGTCGCCGAGCTTCGAGCCGCGCGAGCCGGTGAAGCTGAAAAACGGCACCGGCACCGGAATCGGGATATTGATGCCGACCTGGCCGATATCGATCTCGCTCTGGAATTTGCGCGCCGCCGCGCCGCTTTGCGTAAAGAGGCCAACGCCGTTGCCGAACGGATTGGCATTGACGAGCGCGATCGCGTCGTCGAGCGTCGCGACGCTCAGCACCACGAGCACCGGCCCGAAGATTTCGGTGCGGTAGATTTCCATGCCGGTCGTCACGTCGCTGAACACGGTCGGGCCGATAAAGTTGCCCTGCTCGTAGCCGGGCACCCGCACATCGCGGCCGTCGAGCGCGAGCGTCGCGCCCTCCTTCACGCCCGCGTCGATCAAGCCGAGAATGCGTTGCTTCGCCGCGCGCGACACCACCGGGCCGACGTCGGTGCCGGGCTCGTGGCCCGCGTTGACCTTCAGCGTCTGCGCCTTCGCGACGAGTTCGGGCAGCCACTCGCGCGCGCTGCCGACCAGCACCGCGACCGAAGTCGCCATGCAGCGCTGCCCCGCCGCGCCGAACGCGGCGCCCGCGAGCGCATTGAGCGTCTGCTCGCGGTTCGCGTCGGGCAGCACGACCGCATGATTCTTCGCGCCCATCATCGCTTGCACGCGCTTGCCGTGCTCGCTGCCGAGGCGGTACACGTGCGTGCCGACCGCCGTCGAGCCGACGAACGAAATCGTCTTCACGAGTTCGTGCGTACAGAGCGCATCGACCACCTCCTTGCCGCCATGCACGACGTTGAGCACGCCCTTCGGCACGCCGGCTTCGAGCGCGAGTTCGACGAGCTGCATCGTCGAGAGCGGGTCCTGCTCGGACGGCTTCAGCACGAACGTGTTGCCGCAGACGAGCGCCATCGGGAACATCCACAGCGGGATCATCGCCGGGAAGTTGAACGGCGTGATGCCGGCGCATACGCCGAGCGGCTGACGCAGCGTGTAGGTATCCACGCCGCCCGCGACGTTCTCGACGAATTCGCCCTGCTGCAAGGTGCCGATGGAGCAGGCATGTTCGACCACTTCGAGACCGCGGAAGATGTCGCCTTCGGCATCGGGAATCGTCTTGCCCTGCTCGGCGGAAAGCGTCTTCGCGATGCGCGGCATATGCTCGCGAATCAGCGCCTGGTACCTGAGCATGATGCGCATGCGCGCGCCGACCGACGTGTCCTTCCAGGTCCTGAACGCGGCCTGCGCGCTGCGCACGGCGGCATCGACTTCGGCGACGGTCGCGAACGGCGCGCGCGCGAGCACCGCCTGCGTCGCCGGGTTGACGATGTCGCGCCACTCGGTCGTCTGCGATTCGACGAATTCGCCGTCGATCAGCAGCTTGACGGTGGAGACGGCGCCAGCGGCGGCGGCGCGGCCGCTCTCGTTCGAAGCGTTCGAAGCAACGATGCTCATGCTGAAACTCCTGTGCGATGGCCGCGCGGCGGCCGGACGGCGATGGGAAGGAAAAAGCGTGGGCCTCGCGTCGGCATGGGGATGCGGACGAAGCGACACGAGGGCCGATAAACAATCCTGTGAGCGGGCCGGCAAGCGAGTCTGGAAGGCGATCCAGGCAGCGAGCCTGCGAGCCGCCCTGACAAATCGTGCTGATAAATCATGCTGACAAGCGGCCCCGCAAACAGACAGCGCGATCAACCGGTTGACGTTCCAAAGACGCTCCAGAGACTCGCCCCCAACGATCAACGCAGGTCGGGAAAATCCTCTTCCCAGTACTCGTCGGGCAGACGTGCGGGTTCGGCCGCGCGCTCCATTTCGCGGCGCCGCAATTCGACGCGGCGAATCTTGCCGGAGATCGTCTTCGGCAATTCGCTGAATTGCAGGCGGCGAATCCGCTTGTACGGCGCGAGCTTTTCGCGCGAGAACGCGAACACCGCGCGCGCCAGTTCGGGCCCGGCCACGTAGCCCTGGCGCACGGTGACGAACGCCTTCGGCACCGACAGCTTCACGGCGTCGGCGCTCGGCACGACGGCCGCCTCGCCGATCGCCTCGTGCTCGATCAGCACGCTTTCGAGTTCGAACGGGCTCAGCCGGTAGTCGGACGATTTGAACACGTCGTCGGCGCGGCCGACGTACACGTAGTAGCCGTCGTCGCGGCGCAGCGCGACATCGGACGTTCGATAGAAGCCGTCGCGCATCGCCTGGGCCGTCGCGTTCGCGTTGTTCGCATAGCCCGTCATGAGACCGAGCGGCCGCTTGGCGAGCGGCAAGGCGATCTCGCCCTCGCTAACCGGCTGATCGTCGGCATCGAGCAGTTCGACCGTGTAGCCCGGCAGCGGACGACCCATCGAGCCCGGCACGACCGGCTGCCCCGGCGAGTTGCCGATCTGGCAGGTGGTTTCGGTCTGACCGAAGCCGTCGCGAATCGTGATGCCCCATGCGTGCTTCACGCGCTCGATGATCTCGGGATTGAGCGGCTCGCCCGCGCCGACGATCTCGCGCAGCTTGACCGGATAATCGGTGAGGTGCTCCTGCACGAGCATGCGCCACACGGTGGGCGGCGCGCACAGCGTGGTCACGTTGAAGCGCGCGAGCGCATCGAGCGTGTCCTTCGGCACGAAGCGCGCGAAGTTGAACACGAACACGCAGGCCTGCGCGTTCCACGGCGCGAAGAAGCAGCTCCACGCGTGCTTGGCCCAGCCCGGCGAACTGATGTTCCAGTGGATATCGCCCGCCTGCAGGCCGATCCAGTACATCGTCGACAGATGGCCGACCGGGTAGCTCTCGTGCGTGTGCTCGACGAGCTTCGGCTTCGACGTCGTGCCGGACGTGAAGTACAGCAGCAGCGGATCGCTCGCGCGCGTGACGCCGTTGGGCGCGAAGTGCGGCGATGCCTCGCGGGCGGCGGCGAGATCGGTCCAGCCTTCGCGCGGCGTGCCGACCGAGAAGCGCGTGAGCGGCACGTCGAGCGTGTCGAACTTGGCGAGTTCGGCGCTATCGGCCACCACGAACTTCGCGCCGCCGATCTGCACGCGGTCGCGCACGTCGTCGGCGGAAAGCTGGGTGGTGGCGGGCAGCACGATCGCGCCGAGCTTCATCGCCGCGAGCATCACGTCCCACAGTTCGACGCGGTTCGGCAGCATCAGCAGCACGCGGTCGCCACGGCCGACACCGGCGCCGCGCAGGAAATTCGCCATGCGCGCGGAGCGCTCCGACATCTGCGCATAGGAGAGGCGCAGGCCGTCGCTGGACGGATCGTCGACGATCCACAGCGCGGGGTTGTCGTTGTTGCGCGCGATTGCGTCGAAGTAGTCGAGCGCCCAGTTGAACTCGCCCAGCGTCGGCCAGGCGAATTCGCGATACGCGCGCTCGTAGTCGGTCCGATGGCGCAAGAGCAGATCGCGCGCGTCGAGAAAGGCTTTCGCTGCTGTCATCGTCGTCTCCAATGTCGATCTGAGTTAGCGCTTCAGCGCTTATTCTGATCCCATGCAACGCGGTCGATCAGAGTTAGCGCTTTAGTTGTCGATCCGGAGTTGGCGTTTCAGCGCTTACTCCGATCCCATGCAAAGCAGTCGCGCATGGCGCGCTGCGCGCTCCATTTTTTGCCGTAGTTGCCGCCGAGGTTGCCACATGCCCGCCGCGAACGACCCACGGCCAGGCTATTTTGCGCTCAAACATGCCTCGCGATCACCATCCGCTGCACTTCGCTCGTCCCCTCGTAAATCTGCGTGATGCGTGCATCGCGGTAATGCCGCTCGACCGCGTAATCCTCCAGATAGCCATAGCCGCCATGAATCTGGATCGCGTTCGAGCAGATTTCCTCGGCCAGTTCCGAGGCGAACAGCTTCGCCTGCGACGCCTCCGACAAACACGGCCGCCCCGCCGAGCGCAGCCGCGCCGCGTGATGCACGAGCAGGCGCGCGGCATTCAGGCGCGTCGCCATGTCCGCGAGCATGTTGGCGATCGTCTGATGGTCCCGGAGCGGCTTGCCGAACTGCTCGCGCTCGCTCGCGTAGCGGCGCGCGGCGTCGAACGCGGCCCGCGCGATGCCGACCGCCTGCGCCGCGATGCCGATGCGCCCGCCTTCGAGATTCGACAGCGCGATGCGCAGGCCCTCGCCCGGCTCGCCGAGCAGATTCGCGGCGGGCACCGCGCAGTCGTCGAGCGAAATCGGGCAGGTGTCGGACGCGCGAATACCGAGCTTGTGCTCCGGTTTGCCGACCTTGAAGCCCGGCGTATCGGTCGGCACGATAAACGCGGACAGGCCGCGCTTGCCGCGCTCCGGATCGGTCACGGCGAACACGATCGCGAGGTTCGCGCGCGCGCCGTTGGTCACGAACTGCTTGCTGCCGTTGAGAATCCAGTGGCCGTCGCGCGGCACCGCGCGCGTGCGCAGATTGTTCGCCTCGGAGCCGGCCTGCGGCTCGGTCAGGCAGAACGCGCCGATCGTACGGCCGGTCGCGAGGTCGCGCAGATAGCGCTCCTTCTGCGCGGCGCTACCGAAATTGAGGATCGGCCCGCAGCCGACCGAGTTGTGCACGCTCATCAGCGTCGCGCAGGCTGCGCAGCCGGCCGCGATCTCTTCGAGCGCGAGCGCGTAGGCAACGTAGTCGGTGTAGGAGCCGCCCCACTCGGACGGCACGATCATGCCGAGCAAGCCGAGTTCGCCCATCTGCGCGACGACGCCGGCCGGCAGTTGCGCGTCGCGATCCCATTGCGCCGCGTGCGGCGCGAGGCAACCGGTGGCGAAGTCGCGCGCGGCGTCGCGAATCATCCGTTGTTCGTCGGTGTAGAAACTGTCCATGCCTGCGTCCCGGGGTGTGCGAACGAGGCTCGAAGTGCTCGCGGTGCCCGCTCGCGCCCCCCGCCGTCGCTCATGGCTTGCCGCTGTAGTGTAGGCAAGCCGGGCGCGTCTCTCGATGCTCGCTACGCTCATTGTTGTTGAGCGCTTTTGCCATACTGTTACTATGCGCATACGCGGTGCCCCGTGTTTACAGGGCTTTTGCGCATCGCCACCATGAGCCACTGAGCGCTTTTGCCAGATTCGGCCCCGCTCGGCCGGCATCGACCCGCCTCCCCATGAAAAGCGACAAAGGCACGATCTCCGTCAGTCTCGTCGAGGAAACGCTCGCGCTCGCGAGGGCGCGCGGCCTCGATGCGCTGCCTCTTGACGAGGCGGCCGGCATCGCCGCGCCGATGCTCGCGTCGCCGAAAAGCCGCGTGTCGTCGGCGCAATACGGTGCGCTCTGGACCGGCATCGCGCGCACCCTCGACGACGAATTCTTCGGCCAGGACTCGCACCCGATGAAAAGCGGCAGCTTCGTCGCGATGACGCAGATGGCGCTCGGCGCGCGCAACGGCGCGCAGGCGCTCACGCGCGCGGTCGGCTTCATGCGGCTCGTGCTCGACGACCTCGGCGCGATCATCGAAACGAATGCCGAAACGGGTGCCGCAACGAAGGTTGAAGCGAAGGTTGAAGCAGCGCCCGGAACGGGCTCACTGCGGGACACGCGTCAGCGCGTGAGGCTGAAATTCGTCGAACGACCCGGCGCGCCCGCACCGGCGATGTTCGCGTACGCCACGTATTTCATCCTCGTGTACGGCCTCGTGTGCTGGCTCGTCGGACGGCGCATTCCGCTGCTCGAAGCGCGCTTTCGCTGCGCCGCGCCGCCCGCCGCTCACGAATACAGGCTGATGTTCTGCGAGTCGATGCATTTCGACGAACCCGAGTCGTACGTCGATCTCGAACCGGCGTTTCTCGACCTGCCCGTGATCCAGACCGCGCGCTCGGCCCGTGCGTTTCTGCGCGATGCGCCGGGCAACTTCATCGTCAAATACCGCAATGCCGGCTCGCTCGCCGCGCGCGTGCGCAAGACGCTGCGCGCGCTGCCGACGGCGAACTGGCCAGCCGCCGACCAGATGGCCGCGCGTCTGCACGTCGCCGAGGCAACGCTGCGGCGGCATCTGAAGCAGGAAGGCTATACGTATCAATCGATCAAGGACGCGCTGCGGCGCGACATCGCGATCGCGGAATTGCAGCGCACCCACCGCACGATCGCCGACATCGCCAACGCGGTCGGCTTCGCGGAACCGAGCGCGTTTCATCGCGCGTTCCGCAAATGGACCGGCATGCGGCCGGCCGACTATCGCCCGGCAAGCGGTGCCGGCCTCACGCGACTCACGCGCCGCGCGGAATCGGACTAAGCTTTAAGAGGCAACAGGCCAGCCTTGATCGAGGTATCGGCCCGCGCTCGCCGGACTTAAGCGGCGGGCGCGGTGGCCGTCGGCGATGAACACGTCCACGCGTTTTCCGCTCCGGCAGTCCGGTTCGCGCAGGCCGCTTATCCGCGGCGGTGCGGCGCGCCGGTTGATGCGCACCATCGGCGCGCGCGGGGTGCTGTTGCCGGTGGGGTTCGCGTTGGCGTTGGCCTTGGCGGTTGGTCTGGTATCCGGATTCGCGGCCGGGCCCACCGCCAGGTTCACAACCGCGCCCACCGCCAGGTTCGCGGCCGGATTGACGTCCGGGCTCGCGGCCGGATTTTCGGCGCGCGAAGGCTTCGCGCTGGTGCAAACGGCCCATGCCGCCCCTGGCGCGGCGGCCACCGCGAACAGCGTCGTCGTGATTCCGGTGAACGGCGCGATCGGGCCGGCCAGCGCCGATTTCATCGTGCGCGGCCTGCAACGCGCCGCGAACCAGCGCGCGCAACTCGCGGTGCTGCAACTCGATACGCCGGGCGGGCTCGATACGTCGATGCGGCAGATCATCAAGGCGATCCTCGGCTCGCCGGTGCCGGTCGCGACCTTCATCGCGCCGAGCGGCGCGCGGGCCGCGAGCGCCGGCACCTATATCGTCTACGCAAGCCATATCGCGGCGATGGCGCCAGGCACCAACCTCGGCGCCGCGACACCGATCCAGATAGGGATCGGCGGGGCCGAGCCGCCCGCGGGCGGCGGTGCGCCGGGTGCGCCAGCTTTACCGGGTACGCCGGGTACGCCGGGTACGCCGGGTACGCCAGGCACGCCGGAATTGCCGGACATGCGCGCCTTGTCAGGCAGTGCGTCCGGTCCGTCAGCGTCCGGCCCCCTGGCATCGGGTTCATCAGGCACCTCAGGCGCATCGGCGCCCGCCACCGCCGCAGCCGAGCCTGCCGCGACACCACCATCGCCCGCCGCGAGCACACTCCCCCTCGATACCCAATCGACCGAACTGCGCAAGCAGGTCCACGACGCGGCCGCCTACATCCGCGGCCTCGCGCAGATGCGCGGGCGCAACGCCGACTGGGCCGAGCGCGCGGTCCGCGAAGCCGTGAGCCTGTCCGACGAGGAAGCGCTCGCGCAGCACGTCGTCGACGTCGTCGCGCGCGACGTGCCCGACCTGCTGCGCCAGCTGAACGGCCGCACCGTCGCGACGACGGGCGGCAGCATCACGCTGCACACCGCCCACGCGCCGCTCGTCGTGCTCGAACCCGACTGGCGCAACCGCTTTCTCGCCGTCATCACCGACCCGAGCGTCGCGCTGATCCTGCTCATGCTCGGCATGTACGGCCTGTTCTTCGAATTCGCCAATCCGGGCTTCGTGCTGCCCGGCGTGGTCGGCGCGATCAGCCTGCTGCTCGGCCTGTTCGCGATGCAGATGCTGCCCGTCAGCTACGTCGGCCTCGGGCTCGTGTTTCTCGGCATCGCGTTCCTGATCGGCGAGGCGTTTTTGCCGACCTTCGGCTCGCTCGGCTTCGGCGGTGTGGTCGCGTTCGTGATCGGCGCGATGATGCTGATGGACACCGACGTGCCCGGCTACGGCATCCCCTTGCCGCTGATCGCGGCGGTGGTCGTGTTCAGCACCGCATTCGTGCTCGGCGTGTCGCGGCTCGCGCTGCGCGCGCGGCGACGCCCGGTCGTGACGGGCGCCGAGGCGCTGATCGGCTGTATCGGCGTGGTGCTGGACGGCGGCTTGCTGCCCGAGCACCCAGCGGGCGGCACGCTGGCCGGCTGGGCGCGCGTGCACGGCGAGCGCTGGCGCGTGGCGAGCACGGCGCCGGCCGCGCCCGGAGACCGCGTGCGCGTGACCGCGCGCCACGGCCTCACGCTGAGCGTCGAGCCGGTCGTGCCGGTCACGCCGGCCGGCGCCCAGATAAAAGGAGAACGCTCATGATCGGTTTTACATTCGGCTTCAGCAGCATCCTGATCCTGCTTGCCGCGGCGCTGATTGCGTCGTCGGTGCGGATTTTTCGCGAATACGAGCGCGGCGTCGTGTTCATGCTCGGGCGCTTCTGGAAGGTCAAGGGCCCGGGGCTCGTGCTGATTATCCCGGTCGTGCAGCAGGTGGTGCGCATGGATCTGCGCACGGTCGTGTTCGACGTGCCGCCGCAGGACGTCATCACGCGCGACAACGTCTCGGTCAAGGTCAACGCGGTCGTGTATTTCCGCGTGGTCGATCCCGAGAAGGCGGTGATCCAGGTCGCGCGCTACTTCGAGGCGACCAGCCAGCTTGCGCAGACCACGCTGCGCGCGGTGCTCGGCAAGCACGACCTCGACCAGCTGCTGTCGGAACGCGAGCAGCTGAACGCCGACATCCAGAAGGTGCTCGACGCGCAGACCGACGCGTGGGGCATCAAGGTGTCGATCGTCGAGATCAAGCACGTGGACATCAACGAAACGATGATCCGCGCGATTGCGCGCCAGGCGGAAGCCGAGCGCGAGCGGCGCGCCAAGGTGATTCACGCGGAAGGCGAGCTGCAGGCGTCGCGGCAACTGCTCGAAGCCGCGCAGACGCTCGCCCGGCAGCCGCAGGCGATGCAACTGCGCTACCTGCAAACGCTGACGACGATCGCCGCCGACAAGAACTCGACGATCGTGTTTCCGCTGCCGATCGACCTCGTCAGCGCGGTGCTGGAGCGCTTCGGCAAGCCGTCCGCGCCGTGAGGGTCGGATGTTCTGAGCGAGAGCCTGTCATGAAAAAACTTTCCCGTATCGAATGCGGCGTACTGCTGGCCGCCGCCTGTATCGGCACCGTGTGCGCGCCAGCCGTAGCGCAAGCCGACCCGGCGGCGTCGCCAACGCGCGCCCAGGTGCGCGCCGATCTCGCCGAGTGGCGCGCCGCCGGCTACGAACCGCTCGACTGGCTCGGCTATCCGGTCAGCGCCCAGCGCGCGGGCCGCATCGTCGCCGAGCGGCGCGCGCAGCAGCACTCCGAGGCGGCGACGGTGCACTGAGCGGCGACGATGCGCTGAGCCGTGGCGGCCGTCAGTTCGCGCTTGCGGGTCGCGGCGAGGTATCATCACGCCCCTTCGATACCCTCGCCGCCGCGCAGCTGCGGCACAGCAGCCGGAGCCCGCACCATGCCAATCTGGGTCGATGCCGACGCCTGCCCGGCCGTCGTCAAGGACATGCTCTTTCGCGCGGCGCGCCGTACCGGCGTGTCGCTGACGCTCGTCGCCAATACGTTTCTGCGCGTGCCGCCCTCGCCGCTGATTCGCGCGATCCAGGTGCCGGCCGGTTTCGACGCCGCCGATCAGTTGATCGTCGAGCGCGTCGCCGCAGGCGATCTCGTCATCACCGCCGACATCCCGCTCGCCGCCGCCGTGCTGGAAAAGAACGCGCACGCGCTCGATCCGCGTGGCAACTGGTTCACGCCCGGCACCATCGAGGAACGGCTGCGGATGCGCGCGATGCTCGACCAGTTGCGCGGCAGCGGCGTCGATACGGGCGGCCCGTCCGCCTTCAGCCCGCGCGACGGCAAAACGTTCGCGGGCGAACTCGATCGCTGGCTCGCGCGCAACGTGCCGCGCGGCGATGCACCATGAGGCGCGATGGTGCGCAATAACGCGCAGTGATGCGCCGACGCCACACTCGGACGGCCAATCCACCGGCTGACGGGCCCCGGCGCGCCGCGCAAGCCGCCGCGAACGCCGGAGCGCCGCCATTCGTGATTACAATTCCGCGATAACGCTGGCGCGGTGCCCGCAGCACGGTCGGGAACCGCCGCCGCGCACGGGCCGCGCTGCCGCCCCCGCCGCGGTGAATCGAAGAAAATCGAAGCACCCGCATCAATCACAGAAACAGAAACGCCGCAGCAACGCCACAGAAACACCCGCCCCACGCCGCAAACAACACCTTCAGAACGACGAGAGAGAAAAGACCCGCCACATGGACTCGATCAAACGCTACTTCGGCTTCGACGCCGTCGACACCAACCTGCGCACCGAAGTGCTCGCCGGCGTGACCACCTTCCTGACGATGGCCTACATCATCTTCGTCAACCCGGCGATTCTCGGCGACGCCGGCATGCCGAAGGACGCCGTGTTCGTCGCAACCTGCCTCGTGGCCGCGCTCGCCTCGATCATCATGGGCTTCTACGCGAACTACCCGATCGCGCTTGCGCCCGGCATGGGCCTGAACGCGTACTTTGCCTACACGGTCGTGAAAGGCATGGGCTATACGTGGCAGGCCGCGCTCGGCGCGGTGTTCATCTCCGGCTGCCTGTTCCTGATCGTCACGCTGTTCCGCGTGCGCGAGGTGATCGTCAAGGGCATTCCGCACTCGATCCGCATCGCGATCACCGGCGGCATCGGCCTCTTTCTGGCGATCATTTCGCTGAAGTCGGCCGGCGTGGTGGTCGGCAATCCGGCCACGCTCGTCACGCTCGGCAATCTGCACGACCCGCACGTCGTGCTCGCTGCGATCGGCTTCTTCGGCATCGTCACGCTCGACTATCTGCGCGTGCGCGGCGCGATCCTGATCGGCATCGTCGGCGTGACGATCCTGAGCTTTTTCTTCGGCGGCAACGAGTTTCACGGCGTCGTGTCCGCGCCGCCGTCGATCACGCCGACGCTGTTCCAGCTCGACATCCGCGCCGCGCTGTCGTCGGGCGTGCTGAACGTCGTGCTCGTGTTCTTCCTCGTCGAACTGTTCGATGCGACCGGCACGCTGATGGGCGTCGCGAATCGCGCGGGGCTGCTCGTCGAGGGCAAGATGCACCGGCTGAACCGCGCGCTGCTCGCCGACAGCACCGCGATCCTCGCCGGCTCGCTGCTCGGCACCTCGTCGACGACCGCGTATATCGAAAGCGCGTCGGGCGTGCAGGCGGGCGGGCGCACCGGCGTGACCGCCATCACGGTCGCCGTGCTGTTTCTCGCGGCGCTCTTCTTCGCGCCGCTCGCGGGCGTGGTGCCCGCCTACGCGACCGCGCCCGCGCTGCTCTACGTGTCGTGCCTGATGCTGCGCGAAATGCTCGATCTGCCGTGGGACGACGCGACCGAAGTCGTGCCGGCCGCGCTGACCGCGCTGCTGATGCCGTTCACCTACTCGATCGCCAACGGTGTCGCGTTCGGCTTCATCTCGTACGCGGGCCTCAAGCTGCTGACGGGCCAGGCGCGCCAGGTGAAGCTCGTCGTGTGGATCATCGCGGCGATTTTCCTGTTCCGTTATTTCTATCTCGGCAGCGAGTGAGGACCTCAGCGCGTGGCGGCGCGTCCGGGGCGCAGCCGGAAACGGAAACTGCGGCGCAAGCGAATAGCCGACCGACACGACGAGCGCCGGCAAGTGTTCCGCGAAATAGCGCGCGGCAAAGTCGGCCTGCTCTATCGAGCCCCGGGTAAAGCCG